>JAFGUY010000009.1 GCA_016938245.1 Candidatus Omnitrophota bacterium
ATAGCTATAGCATAACAGAAGTTATAGCAAGAAATCAACAAGAATTTTAACGCAACGCATTGGAATTACGTAAGTTATAATTTTTCATAAGTTATAGAAACTGGTTTTTAAAAATAATCGGAAAGAAAAATATTTTCTAACAAAGAACTGTAGCAATAGTGACTGTCTCTGATTAGCGAGATAAGGATTGATTGCTGCGCAAGCCAAAAGGATGTCAGATGTTTAAATTATCCAGAAAATTACAGAGTCTTCCGCCGTACCTATTCCTAGAGATCGATAAGGCTAAAAGAATAGCGCGACAGGAAGGCTGCGATATTATTGATTTAGGTATTGGTGATCCTGACCAACCGACACCGCAATATATAATCGATGCCTTATACCGCGCAGCGCTTGATCCGGCTAATCACCGTTATGCTTTAGATCAAGGGTTGCCTTCATTGCGCCGTTCAATCAGCGCTTGGTATAAAAAAAGGTTTAACGTAGATCTCAATCCGGAGAATGAAGTCCTTCCTTTGGTCGGTTCAAAAGAAGGGATTGCCCATTTTCCGTTGGCTTTCTTAAATCCCGGAGATTATTCTCTTGTTCCTGACCCGTGTTATCCTCCTTATAAAGGAGGTACGATTTTAGCCGGAGGTAAAGTTTACCTGATGCCTTTAAAAGAAGAGAATGTTTTTCTGCCGGATTTTAAAAAAATCCCCCTAAGCATTATTAAGAAAGCGAAAATCATATTTTTGAATTATCCGAACAATCCTACAGGCGCAACTGCTGAAAAGGTTTTTTACAAAGAAGCAATTGCTTTTGCGCAAAAACATAAAATTATAATAATTTCAGACCTCGCTTATTCTGAAATGAGCTACGACGGCTATAAGCCGTCAAGCATGTTGGAGATAGAGGGGGCAAAAGATGTTGTCGTAGAGTTTCATTCCCTCTCAAAGACTTATAATATGACCGGTTGGCGCGTTGGCTGGGCGTGCGGAAACGAAAAATTAGTCGCCGCCTTAGCTAGAGTAAAATCCAATGTTGATTCCGGCATCTTCTCTGCGGTGCAAATTGCTGCGATTGCAGCGCTGGATGGGCCGGACACGCATATAAAGAATATGTGCGCCCTCTATCAGGAAAGGCGCGATCTACTGATAAGCGGGCTTAAATCTTTAGGCTGGCAGGCAAATAATCCTAAAGCCACTTTCTATGCTTGGATTAAGATTCCTAGGAAATATGATTCTATAAAATTTGCTTCTTTAATTTTGGATAAAGCGAATATTGTAGTTACTCCTGGAGTAGGGTTCGGAAAATATGGGGAAGGCTATATCCGTATGGCGTTTACCGTGCCAAAAGAAAGAATAGAAGAGGCAATTGCGCGATTAAGAAAACTGTAGGGACTGCCCCTAGAATTTAGATTATGGTTATTTGTTATCTCGGCGTAGGCTCCAATTTGGGGAACAGGAGGCGCAATATAAATAAGGCAATTAAAGAACTACGGAAAATAAAAGGCATAAAAGTGCTCAAAATTTCCTCCCTTATTAATACTAAAGCGCAGGGCGGCCCCAAAGATCAGCCGGATTTTATTAATGGCGCGCTTAAAATTAAGACTTCCTTTTCGCCATCTGCACTGCTTAAGGAATTAAAAATAGTTGAAAAGAATCTTGGCAGGGCTAAAACCGTTCGCAATGGCCCAAGGGCTATTGATTTGGATATATTACTTTATACGGATAGAATTATCAAAACGAAGAGGCTTATTATTCCTCATCCACGGATGTTTATCCGGGATTTCGTCGTAACGCCTTTATCCGAGGTTATATGCGATTAATCAGCAATTCTAAGAAGATAGTTGCAAAGCTGAAGCAATATAAGGGTAAGTCGTTAGGTTTTGTGCCGACAATGGGCGCTTTGCACGAGGGCCACTTATCGCTTATCCGTCGAGCGCGCCGTGATAGCGATATAGTAGTAGTGAGTATTTTTGTTAACCCTAAGCAGTTCGGGCCGAAAGAAGATTTACAGAAATACCCGCGGCCGCTGAAAAAAGATTTAGAGTTCTGCCGTAAGGAAGGCGTGGATTTTGTTTTTTGTCCTAATCCAAAAGAAATGTATCCCCTAGGCTACCGCACCTATGTGGATGTCGAGGGGTTAAGCAATTGTCTGTGCGGGATTTCCCGCCCGGGGCATTTTCGCGGGGTAGCCACAATAGTAACCAAACTTCTTAATATTGTGCAGCCTGATACGCTCTACCTTGGCCAAAAAGATGCCCAGCAGGCAGTTATTATTAAAAGGATGATTGAGGATTTAAATCTCCCGGTTAAGGTACGGGTTATGCCGACAGTGCGTGAGGAAAACGGTCTGGCAATAAGCTCAAGGAATATTTATTTGAGTGCCAGCGAAAAAAAAGAAGCGGTAGCCTTATCACAGGCTTTGAAATTGGCCAGACTATTGATTAAAAACGGGAGCCGCGATACAAAAAGAATCGTAAGCAGAATGCGTAACCTTATTAGGGGTGAAAAAAGAGCGAAAATAGATTATATAGAGATCGTAGATATGTCAACCCTTAAGCCGGTTAAAAGGGTAATAAACAATTGCCTTATTGCTTTGGCAGTGCGTATCGGTAATACCCGGTTAATAGATAATTTAATAATCAGGGACGGTTCTTACTAGTTTTTAATATGAATAAGCTGAATATCGGCATAGTAGGTTGCGGGGCAATAGGTGGTTCCTTAGCCAAAGCTATTATCAAAGATTTTGCCAAAGAGGCAAGATTAACCGCGCTATATGATATTGATACTTTAAAGTCAGCTATGTTGGTTAAAAAACTTAAAATAAGGCCCATAGTATCCATAGACCTTGGAGGGTTAATCAGGAGGTCTGATTTAATAATTGAGGCAGCTTCAGCAAAGTCATCTTTTGCAATCGCTAAATCCGCGCTTGCCTTAAAAAAGAATGTTATGGTTATGAGCGTAGGCGGGATAGTCCAGGGTTTTAATCTTTTATCTAAGTTGGCTTTTAAGAATAACCGTAAAATCTATATCCCCAGCGGTGCAATATCTGGAGTCGATGCTTTAAAGGCTGCTAGTATAGGAAGAGTTAAGAATGTTACAATTACCACTACTAAGAATCCTTTGGGTTTTAAGGGAGTTAGCTACATTAAAGATAAAGGCATAGACCTTAGCCGGATAAAAAAAGATACCATATTATTTTCCGGGAGCGCAAAAGATGCTGTTAGGTATTTTTCGCAGAATATCAATGTTGCTGCGGTTTTAAGCCTCGCCGGCCTAGGTATAAATAAGACTAATGTAAAGATTATTGCATCGCCTCAAGTTTCGAAGAATATTCATGAGATAAAAATAGAATCCCACGCCGGGAATATCTTTACCCGCACAGAAAATATCCTGCACCCGGATAACCCTAAGACAAGTTATCTGGCTGTGCTTTCGGCTATTGCGGTTTTAAAAAGGATTTTCAAGCCGGTAGTAATCGGCACATAATTCAACAAAAAGGAAGGGGGTGAATTAAGACTATGGCAGAAAAACTCGTGAAGTTAGGAATCAAAAGGCAAAAAGGGTTCCTCTATTTTATTGACAAGCAGGGCGATGTTTCTTGCGCCAAGATGGCCAGGGGTACCAAAAAAGGCGGCGGAAGAAAAAAGGTAGCCAAATGCGGCATCAAGAGAAAAGAGGGTTACCTCTATTTCCTCGATAAAAAAGGGGACGTATCGTGCGCTAAGATGAAAAGAGGCGGAAAGAAGAAAAAAAGATAACCTCTTTTTTAAAAAACTAGGGGACGGTTTTGTTTTCTAAAACATAACCGTCCCCGGGTTTTATGGTTAGGTAGGTTTTATGAACAGTGATTCAATAATTATCCGCGGGGCAAAAGAGCACAACCTAAAAAATATAAGTTTAGAGCTTCCGCGCAATAAGTTTATTGTGGTTACCGGATTATCCGGTTCAGGCAAATCCAGCCTTGCCTTTGATACTATTTATGCCGAAGGCCAGCGCAGGTTTGTTGAAAGCCTCTCCAGTTACGCGCGGCAATTCTTAGAGCAGCTTCAAAAGCCGGATTTAGAATATATTTCCGGGCTTTCCCCCTCGATAGCTATTAAGCAGAGGTCTGCCGGAGGGAACCCGCGTTCAACCGTAGCTACACAAACCGAAATCTATGATTATTTAAGGATAATCTTTGCACGCATAGGCAGGATATATTGCTATAAATGCCTGAATCCTATAGAGAGGCAGAGCGCTCAAGAGATTGTGGAAAAAATCTCTGCTTTATCTCCCGGCACACAAATAAATATTCTTGCCCCTTTAGTTAAGGGGAAAAAGGGTGAATACAAAGATATATTTGCTTCAGTCCAGAAGTCAGGGTTTCTACGCGTGCGCGTTGACGGAAATATTTATGAGCTGCCGGTAAACCCCATTAGAAACTTTCGCGCAAAGACTAATAGCCTTAATGTTTCTAACGGGGTAAAGCTAAAATTAGCCAAGTATAAGGTACATAATATCGAAGTAGTAGTAGATAGGCTAACGGTAAAAGAAGGAATATCCCTAAGGCTTACTGATTCTGTTGAAACCGCCCTTAAAATAGGCAAAGGAACTATTATAGTTAGCCAGTTATCCGGTTCTCCTGTTGGCCAGTTAGACAGACCAACAGACCAACTGACAAACAGGCAAACTATTTACAGTGAGCAATACGCCTGCAACAAATGCGGGATAAGTTATGCTGAAGTAGAGCCGCGCATCTTCTCATTTAATTCTCCGTATGGCGCCTGCCCTGAGTGTAACGGATTAGGGAATAAACTTAAATTTGACCCGGATCTAGTGGTTCCTGATAAATCAAAATCTATAAATGAGGGAGCGCTTGCGCCATGGAAGCGGGGAGGCAGAGGCTATATACTTTATTACCGCTGGCTTATCCGCGAATTATCCGGCGTCTTAGATTTTAGTTTAGATACCCCATTTAATAAGTTAGGTAAAGAAGCGCAAAAGGCAATACTTTACGGGACAGATGAAATTGCGGGAAGCCGAATTCACAAGCCGTTTGAAGGCATAATACCGCATCTGGAGCGGCTTTTTAAAGAGACTGACAGCGATTACCTGAAAGAGGAGATATCTAAATTTATCTCCAGCCTTCCGTGCCCTTTATGTAAAGGCGCCCGTTTAAAAAAAGAGAGCCTGTCGGTCAAAATCAAGGGTAAGAGTATCTGGGAAGTAACACAGATGCCTGTTAAAGAAACCTATAATTTTTTCAGCAATCTGGAATTAACCGCAAAAGAAAAACTAATCGCAGGACAGGCGCTAAAAGAGATAACCCGTAAACTAAAGTTTTGTATTGATGTAGGATTAGATTACCTTACTTTGGATAGAAAAAGTTCTACCCTGTCCGGCGGAGAGGCGCAGAGGATACGCCTTGCTACTCAAGTAGGCTCCGGGCTGGTAGGCGTATTGTATATTCTGGACGAACCCAGTATCGGCTTACACCAGAGGGATAATGCCAAACTTTTATCTACTTTAAAGTCCTTGCGTGATTTGGGGAATACTTTAATCGTAGTTGAACATGATGAATCTGCAATACGTGCTGCCGATTATATCGTAGACTTAGGCCCGGGCGCAGGAAGGCACGGAGGAGAGGTTATTTTTGCGGGGAATAAAGAAGGCCTTTTAAAGGACAAAAACTCCCTGACTGCTAAATATTTAAGGAGAGAACTTAAAATAGCCTTGCCAAAAATAAGAAGAAGCTGGAAGGGAAGAAAATTTTTAGAGGTTAAGGGGGCGTCAGAGCATAACCTCAAAAATATTGATGTAAAGTTTCCCTTAGGGATTTTTATCGGCATTACCGGAGTGTCCGGTTCAGGAAAATCTACGCTTATTGATGAGATACTCTTTCGTGCACTTGCTAAGAAGCTTTACCAGGCAAAGGAAAAACCCGGGGCATTTAAGAGGCTTTTAGGAGCAGAGCATATTGATAAAGTTATAGTTGTGGACCAGTCTCCTATAGGAAGGACTCCCCGTTCAAACCCGGCTACCTATACGCAGGTATTTAATCACATACGCAATCTCTTTAGCCTGATTCCTGAAGCTAAGGCAAGAGGTTACGGCCCCGGAAGATTTTCTTTCAATGTCAAAGGCGGACGCTGCGAAGCCTGTCAGGGAGACGGGATTAAAAGAATTGAAATGCACTTTTTGCCCGAAGTTTATGTAAAGTGCGACATATGCAACGGGGCAAGGTTTAATGAAGCTACTCTTGGCATAAAGTACAAGGGAAGGTCTATAGCAGATGTCCTGGAGATGACCGTGGAAGAGGCAATGGATACCTTTGCCAATATCCCGAAGATTAAGAATATACTTTCTTACCTATATGATGTGGGTTTAGGCTATATTCAATTGGGCCAGGCTGCAACTACGCTTTCCGGAGGAGAGGCACAGCGGATTAAATTATCCGGCGAATTAAGCAAGCGTTCAACCGGCAGTACCCTTTATATACTTGATGAGCCTACTACAGGATTGCATTTTGCGGACGTAGAGAAGCTTATCGTGGTTTTACAGCGTTTGGTGGATAAGGGGAATACGGTTATTGTGATTGAGCATAATTTAGAGGTAATTAAATCTACGGATTATATTATTGATTTAGGCCCTGAGGGCGGGGATATGGGCGGGATGTTAGTGGGAAGCGGCACCCCGGAAGAATTATCCGGGAATAGCAAATCTTATACCGGAGAATTTCTTCAAAAGGGATTAAATGTTTAAGAAAATATTTTGGGGATTAATCATCATATTTTTATGCTCATCAGCTATTTCTTATGCGCAAGGCCAGGGCAAGGAGGAGGTCTTTTTTGTCGCAAGAAAGGCTTTTGAGGATGGTTACTACGAAGTGAGTATTGGGCTCTTAAACCGTTTTTTAGATGATTTTCCTTATTCTTCTAAAACAGGCGAGGCAGAGCTTTTATTGGGCCAGTCTTATTTTTACCAGAGCAAGCTTATTGAAGCCTTGGGTAAGTTTGAAGAATTGTTAAATAAGCCTTCTGCCGCAAATGTTAAGGATGCGGTTTTATACTGGATTGCGGAGACTTATTTTAAGGCTAACAATTTTCCCAAGGCAGCGCAAGCCTACCGTAAAGTAATAGACGGCTTTCCTAACTCATCTTATGCTCCCTTAGCCCTATATTCATTGGGCAGGTCTTTATTTGAGGAAGGCAATTTTAAAGAAGCATTAAGCTATTTTAAGGCTATGGAGGAGAGATATGCCAGAGAGCCGCAGGCCCTGGATGCTTCATTTAAAATAGTTGAATGCTTGTATAAGTTAAAGGATTACCCTGCCTTAAAAGATAAAGCAAAACAGGCGCTTAAGCTATTTGCCAAAGACACCCCAAAGCTCGCTTATCTGTATTTCTACATTGCTGAATCGGAATATTCCCTGGATAATTTTAATCAATCCCTTGATTATTATAAGAAAGCGTTAAAAGAATCCAGTGATATTAGAGTACAGGCATTATCCCGGCTAGGCGCAGCCTGGTCATATTTGAAGCTTAAGGATTATAAAAAGGCTGAAAGCGAATTCGCGCTAGTTAAAGATGGCGAATTGGATAAAAATGGCCTCGAGGCCCTTTTATTAGGCAGAGGGGAATCTTTATTAAAACAGGGGAAGCTTAAAGAGGCAAAGCAGGAATTTGAAAAAGTAACCAATGTAAATGATGAAAAGCCCGTGAAAGAAGTTGTGCTTGTTCAGATAGCCGACATTTACCAGGATTTAGGTGAATATACTGAAGCGATAGAGGCGTATAAGTCAATTTTGACTGGTTTCCCGCAGGGAGTCTATAGGGATTATGTAATATACAGAATCGGTATAGCTTCCTATTATCTAGGGTTAGATTGTTTTCAGAGGCAGGATTACGAAGGCAGTATTAAAATAATGGAAAGATACCGCAAAGATTCCCGCGATATCGATTTTCCCCCGGATGCAGCTTATTTATTGGGGAGCTGTTATTATAATCTGGGTAACTTTAAGAAAGCAATAGAGTTATTCAAGGAAGTTATAACCTTAAGCCAGGATACGCAGTTACTCCAAAAGGCAGAATATGCGCTAGCTGATTCGCTATATAATTTAGGCAAAGAAAAAGAGGCGCTGGCACTTTTTAACGCCCTACGCTCAAGATATCCCGGGTCAGACCTTACTGCCAGGGTGCTTTTTTGGCTTGCGGGATATTATTATCAGCAGGATAATCTGGACCTTTCAGCGAGGTATTTTTTATCGCTTGTACAGGATTTTCCTAATAGCGGCCTGGCGGCGGAGTCCTATTATTCTATGGGGTTAATCTCTGTTGCTAAGGGCAAAACGCAGGATGCAATAGCAGATTTTAAGAAGGCTGCGCAGCTGGGTAACCCCAGCCTGAAGGCCCTTTCTATGTTTGCCCAGGCTGAGGCGCTCGAGGTAAAAGGGGAATTTAATGCAGCAGTTAAAGAGTACCTAAAAATCTCCGGAGACGATAAATTTAAAGAGAGGGCGTTTTTAAGGATAGCCAGGATATATGAAGATAGGGAGAATTTTAAGGAAGCAGTTAAATTTTATAAACAGGTTATAGCTATGGGTGGCAAGAGCGCTTCTTATGTTAAGGAAAGGCTTGATTGGATTGAATTTAACATAAAAAAATAGTTGACTTCAGGTGTTTTTGCTATAAAATTAAAACATGGAGGGGGGAAGATGATTACAGAGATTGGTATAGTTGCCGGTGAGATTTGGCATTACCTTGATCAGCACGGAGAGGTAAGCCTATCGGAGTTAGTTAGCGGGATAGATAAGACACGCGATAATGTCTTGATGAGTTTAGGGTGGCTTGCCCGGGAGGGCCATGTTGTTTTGGATCAGAGCGGACAGGAGTACAGGGTATCCCTTAGAAAAGATGGCCAATAAGAGAAGGGGAGTCGTACTTTTTGTTGTTTTGGCTACTATACTTTTAGTTATTATTTTATCCGGTGTAATCTTAAGGATAATCTCCAGTCAGTCGCGCCTTACCCACCATAAAGTCTCCCGTATTAAGGCTTATTACGCAGGAAGGGGTATGATTAATTATGCCTTTGAGATGCTTAGGACCGGTACCTGGGTACCTAACCCTGCCGGAGGAGCCCGTAAATACGCCTGCCATAGGCCGCCATGCATAGATGGAGTACCTGCAAATTACATTATCCCA
>JAFGUY010000073.1 GCA_016938245.1 Candidatus Omnitrophota bacterium
TCTTGAGTCAAGACATATAAAACTATTGCCAATTTTACTCATAGACTTTTTGTCTCTTGAGAAAGAAGAAATTTTGTTATTTTTCATTTTGACATATTACCGCACGACTTTATTAACATGCGGTAATTTTATAATAAAAGTCGTCCCCTTACCCACTTGGCTTTCGACAGAAATTGAACCGTTATGGTTTTTGATAATATTATAACAGATCGACAACCCTAAACCAGTTCCTTCTTTTTTAGTAGAAAAAAACGGCATAAAAAGGTTTTTTAAAACATTTGTCGGAATACCGCAACCGGTATCACTTATAGCTATTTGTGTGTACTCATCAGAGAATAGCGATGTTTTAATATTAATCACTCCTCCCTGCGGCATTGCTTGATATGCATTAATAAGTAAATTTACAAAAACCTCCTGAAGCTGGTGTATATCGCCTTTGATTTTCGGTAAACCCTCGGTAAATAATTTAACTACCTTAATTTCATGCGAAGGCAGCTTATGGTATGTTAAAAGCGGAAGAAGATTCTTTATTACTTTATTTATATCCAGTTCTTCCTGAATTGGCGATGTCTTACGGGTAAAAGTAAGAAATCTGTCTACTAATTTACGGATTTGTTCTACTTGTGTATTTATAATTTTAAGGTCAGCCCTTATCTTCTTGTTTAAAGATTTATTTGAAAGCATCATATCTGCCCTGCCGGATATTACAAAAACCGGATTATTAATTTCATGGGCTATCCCGGCTACAAGCTGGCCTACTGCTGCCAGTTTCTCGGACTGAAAAATCTGATATTCTAATTCCCTTTTTTCGGTAATATCCTTAGCCATAAATATATACCCGGCCATATCCCCGTTTGTATCTATAAACCTGGTAACTATTAAATTTACCGGAAAAGACTGCCCGGCTTTATTTATAAAATAAGACTCCAGTTCGTATCTGCCGAAGTTTTTTACTTGTTCAAGTATAAATGAAAGCCTGTAAGCTATATCGTCGTAAGCATGCAAAGCGCTTATATGCTTAAAAATAATCTCGTCTCTTTGCCACCCGAACATATCTTCCGAACCCATACCGTAATAAGTAATGTTTCCTTCGAGATTAATCGCGTATAGGGCATATTCTTTTATGCTTAAGAAGATATTCTTCAGGGTTTCATCTATATTCTTAAGAGAAACCTCCCTTTCTTTGGATATAGTAATATCATTTCCTAAAAATAAAACACCCTCTAAATCCCCTTCTTTGGTTAATATCGGGCTCATCCCCCAGCAAATAATATGGTCATCTGACTTTCCATCGGTTAATACCCCTTCGAAGTTACTGGGCCTTTTATATTTTACGGCATCGTCAAGCATCGCCTTAAATAGTTTTTCCTTACCCGGCGCGCTTAAGATACGGTGATAAATTACCTTGAGGCAGTCTTGGCCTAAGATTGAATTGCCGGGCAACCCTATGATTTCCTCAAACTTTTTATTGCACATAAGGATTTTCCCTGCGCAGTCACAATAAAAAATCAGGGAATTTGCCCTGTTAATAATATCGTAAGCCGATTTTTGAATACTTATGCTCATCTTATCCTTATAAGCGGGTGATCGGAATCGAACCGACATATATAGCTTGGAAGGCTATTGTTCTACCATTGAACTACACCCGCAAAATACTGGTGGGCAGGAGAGGATTCGAACCTCTGAAGCACAGGTGCAAGAGATTTACAGTCTCTCCCCTTTGGCCACTTGGGTACCTGCCCATATTTCATTTAAAAAGCTGGCGGCCCGAATTGAACGGGCGACCTCCTCATTACAAGTGAGAAGCTCTACCAACTGAGCTACGCCAGCAAAAACTTAAGCCTTTTGAATACCTTAGGGATTTTATCAATAATATCCGAGGCAATCAAGGAAATTTGCGTTTTTTCTCTTGCCGCCATATCCCCTGCCACGCCATGCAGATACACCGCAGATTTAGCCGCCTCAAAAGCTCCTAAGCCTTGCCCTAAGAAAGCCGCAATCATTCCGGTTAATACGTCACCGCTTCCTGCCGTAGCCATGCCCGGATTTCCGCTTTTATTAAGATAAAAATTACCCGAAGAATCGCTGATCACTGTTTTATGGCCTTTTAATACCAGAACCACCTTATATTTTTTAGCAAATTCTTTTACAATCTCTTTTCTTCTACCCTGCACTTTCTTAACGCTTACGCCCAATAACCTTGCCATTTCTCCCGGATGCGGAGTCATTATAGTCGCCGGTCGCCGGTCGCCGGTCCTTAATAAAATACTTAGGTGCCCAGTTAAGGCATTCAATCCGTCAGCATCAATTACCGTTGGTTTACGCGAAATGCCGATAGTTTTGCGGATCAGGCTATATGTAGCCTCATTCCTACCTAAACCCGGCCCGATAACCAAAATATCCGTTTTTATAAGAAGTTCCTTTATTTTTTTAAACCCTGCCGAGCTTAATGTTCCTTTTTTTGTTTCAGGCAAAGGAAAGGTCATTACTTCTTTAGGTTTAATCTTTATCATTGCCGTATTTATGCTTTTAGGTATTCCTAATGTAACTAACCCGGCACCGCTACGCATTGCCGCCAAAGAGCAAAGGCTTGCTGCGCCTGAATAATTTGCTGAACCTGCAAGAATCAATATGTGTCCGAAATCGCCTTTGTTAACGTTAAGGCGTCTTCGTAATAATCGCGTTGGCAACCGCATAGTTTTTTACATGGGATATGGAAACAACTACATCTGCACCCTTGCCTCTGGAATTTAGAATTTTACAGGAAGGTTTTCCTTCCTTGTCATTCAATATCTGGACATCCTTCCAGCTTAAATTTGCATCCCCCAGCGCCTTAAATACAGCTTCTTTAGCTGCAAACCTCCCGGCTAAATGCTGATAAAGGCTTCCGCGGGTCTTTGCGTTCTTAAGCTCTTCATCCGTAAAAACCCTGTTTAAAAAAGAATCCCCCCATTTTTCAATTGCTTTTTTTAACCGGCTTACTTCGGTTATATCTACCCCAGTCCCTAAAATCATATTAATCTATTAACTCCCGCATTTCTTTTATTGCCCTTCCTAATCCGACAAATACTGCCCGGGCTATAATGGAGTGGCCTATATTCAGTTCTTCTATTTCTTCGATGCCTGCTATTTTTGATACATTGTTATAATTTAATCCGTGGCCGGCAAATACTTTTAGCCCTAAGGATTTTGCAAATCTTGCCGCTGTTTTTAGTTCCTCAAAATACCTATTTTCTTCTTTTTTATTTTCGGCATTGGCATAACGCCCGGTATGAAGCTCAACCATGCTTACCCCTGCTCTTCTTGCAGCAATTATCTGTTTTTTATCTGGGTCAATAAACAGGCTTACATCGATTCCCGTATTTGCAAGCTTAACTACCGCATTTCTTACCCGCTTAAAGTTGTTTTTTACATCCAGCCCGCCTTCGGTAGTAAGCTCTTTTCTTTTTTCCGGTACTAATGTTGCCTGTTCAGGCCTAATCTTGCAGGCGATACCGACTATCTCTGATGAGACAGACATCTCTAAATTTAACCTTAAGCGCACTACCTCTTTTAATATAATTAAATCACTGTCATTTATATGCCTGCGGTCTTCGCGTAGATGCACGACAATGCTATCTGCGCCGTTATTTTCAACAAGTAAGGCTGCAAAGGATGGTTCAGGTTCTAATTGCCCCCTGGCTTCTCTTAATGTAGCAATATGGTCGATATTTACGCCTAAACGCATAAACTTATTTTGCCAGCATCTCGTATTTTATATACAACCATGAGATTATTGCCAAGGCAAGTGATATGGCTTTTAGCCACGGATGGTGTAAAAATAAATGCTTAATCCTGCTTATAAAGGTTACTTTTTCTTTGGCCATTTTATTCCTTTAGCCTGAAGATCTCTTTTGCCTTAAGAAAGAGCCCTTCCTGGCTTAAGTCCTTATATAGCTTTCCGCGGTAAACCAAGGAGATATCACGCCTCTCTTCAGAGACAACAATAATCAAAGCATCTGTCTCATCGCTTAATCCTATTGCTGCGCGATGCCGGGTCCCAAATATACGGCTTAAATCCTGATTCTGCGCCAAAGGAAAAAAACAACCCGCGCTTAAAATCCTGCCGTTTTGGATAATCATCCCCCCGTCGTGCAAAGGATTATTGGGAGTAAATACCGCCTGCACCAGCTCCGAAGAAACCCTTGAATCAAGCGTTACCCCGTTTTCTGCAAAAGCATTAAGCGGGTCGCTTTTCTCTATAACGATTAATGCCCCTATTTTATCGCGCGAAAGGCTCTCTGCTGCCGCGCTTATCTCTTTGAGCATATAATCAAGTTCTTCATCGCGAAGCTGAGGCATAAAGATATGCCTTCGGCCTAACCTTGCAAGGCCGCTTCTTATTTCAGGGTGAAATATAATTAAAACCGCGATAACTGATGTGGCAAAGAAATTCTTGAATAACCAATCCAGCCTTGTAAGCCCAAGCCTTTGGAATATAAAAAAGGAGACCAGGATAATCGCTATGCCGCGCACAACTTGTATGGCGCGAGTCCCTTCAAAAAAAAGCATTATCTGGTAAATTATAAACCAGAGAATCGTAATCTCAAGTATGGTTTTCCAGTGTATTAATAAAACCGAAGGATTCATCTGTTTATGCTATCAGTTATCGTTAATGCCTCTTTTACCGCTTTAACGTCGTGGACCCTGAAAATATCTGCCCTGTTCATGCGGGCATTTACACAGGAGGCGATGGTACCGGAGATTCTGTTATCGGGTCTATTATTTAACAATTTGCCGATAAAAGATTTCCGCGATACCCCTATTAATACGGGTTTTCCTAAGGATTTAAATTCCGATAGCCGTTTTAATATCTCAAGGTTATCCCTTAAGGCTTTGCCGAAACCAATCCCCGGATCGATAATAATACTTTGTTTGCCTATCCCAAAAGCCTCCGCTTTTTCTATCGCCGATTCTAAATATAAAAATATATCATCAATCAACGAATCGTATTTAGGGTTATTCTGCATTGAGCGGGGATTTTTAAGCATATGCATAATTACCACTGTCGCTTTATAGCAGCTAATCACCTTTGCCATTTTAGGGTCCCTTAAGCCGGATACATCATTGACAATACTGGCCCCGCAATCCAAAGCCATCTTCGCAACTTCCGGTTTATAAGTATCTACTGATACCGGGATTCCTGCCTTTTTAACCAAAGATTTTATTACCGGTATTACCCTCTTGGCTTCGTCTTTTAAAGAAACAGGTTTAGCACCCGGGCGCGTAGATTCTCCGCCTACATCAATTATATCCGCGCCCTCTTTGATTAAACGCATTGCGTATTCAACAATTTTATCCGTATCTAAATTAAGCACCCCGTCGCCGCTAAATGAATCCCCGGTTACATTAACAATACCCATAATATAGGCACGGTTTCCTAATTTAAGACTGTATTTACCGGCTTTAAGGTGAAAAGTATCTTTCCGGCCGCCCTTTAAAACTAAGTTTATATCCCGGCTAATCCTACTTAAGCCAAAAGGCTGCTTTCTAAGTTTATCGCTTAAACGGTTAAGCTGGGAGATATTACCCATTAGCAGGCAATCGGTTTTTTTTGTTTTTCCGGTTAAAGCATCCCGGGATAATGCTACATCCCCTCCCAATGAAAGCATCTCTTGTTTTAGAATATTTGCCGGAATATTATTTAAGGAGTCAATCTTTAAAAGGCGGGATTGGGCTTTTGGCAGCATGATTTTAATGCCGTAGGCATCAACATTGATATCCTGCATTAAATTTCTTAAATCCTTTTGGCCGGATATATTTAAAATTCGCATTATTTTATTAAATAAGGTCTTTCTTCTCTATCCCCAGTAACTTTTTTACTACCTCTCCGTCTAAAACCTCTTTTTCAAGGAGAGCGGCACTTAAGACTTTAAGTTTATCCAAGTTTTCTTCCAGTAAAGATTTTGCCCTAAGATAAGCTTCATCCACAATCTTTCTTACTTCCTCATCGATTAATTTCGCTGTCTCTTCGCTATAATTCCTCTCTTCGGATATATCCCTACCCAAGAAAACCAGGCCCTCTCTTCTGCCCAATGTAATATTCCCCAATCGTTCAGACATCCCGAATTGAGTAACCATACGGCGGGCCATACCGGTGGACATCTCAAGGTCATTCTGCGCTCCGGTAGTAACTTCTTTTAAGTTTATTTCTTCCGATGCCCTCCCACCCAGCATCATGGATATTTCAGCAATTAATTCCTTTTTAGTCCAGTAATGCCTGTCTTCTAATGGCGGAGTAAATGTATAACCCCCTGCTAAACCTCTGGGTATTATAGAGACTTTCTTCAAAGGGTTTACCTCCGGTATCAAAAGAGAAAGCAAGGCATGCCCTGATTCGTGAAGCGCAGTAATTTCTTTTTCTTTCTTAGACATGATATGGCTTTTTTTCTCCGGCCCCATCAGTACCCGTTCAACTGATTTGTCAAAATCAATCTCTTCTACCTCTTCTTTGCTGTTGCGGGCCGCAAGAAGCGCCGCTTCATTGCAGAGATTAGCCAGGTCAGCTCCGGAAAAACCCGGAGTTTGCGAGGCAACAGATTTTAAATTTACAGAAGGAGCAAGTTTAATCTTACGCGTATGGACCCTTAGAATCTCCTCCCTGCCTCTTATATCCGGCAGGTTTACGATAATATTACGGTCAAATCTTCCGGGCCGAAGAAGTGCTGGATCTAACGTATCCGGGCGGTTAGTCGCAGCAATAAGTATAAGCCCCTGCTGCGTATCAAATCCGTCCATCTCAACTAATAACGCATTTAATGTCTGCTCGCGCTCATCATGGCCTCCGCCGATCCCTGAAAAACGCAGGCGGCCCACAGCATCTATTTCATCTATAAAAATAATCGCTCCTTTTCCGGAGGTTTTACCGGCGCGCCTTCCCTGCTCAAATAAATCACGTACGCGGCTGGCACCAACCCCTACAAACATTTCTACGAAATCAGAACCGCTTATGGAAAAAAAAGGAACCCCGGCCTCTCCTGCAACTGCCTTGGCAATCAGAGTCTTCCCGCATCCCGGAGAGCCAACCAGCAAAACTCCTTTAGGTATTTTTCCGCCGAGCTTTTGAAACTTTTTAGGATCTTTTAAAAATTCTATTACCTCTTTTAATTCCTCCTTTGCCTCATCTACACCGGCAACGTCGTTAAAGGTTACTTTTTCTGTACCACTATGTATTTTAGGGGTAACTTTACCAAAACCCATTATCCTGCTACCCAATTGCTCTCCCCTTGCTGCCATCATCCACCAGAAAAATATCAAGATAAGTATGGGGCCTAGATTAAAAAGAAGCCCTGCCCAAAATGTCCGCGCAGGCTTAACATCAAAACTTTTAAGATTTGTACGCATGAGGGAAAGTAATTCTGCGTCATTATCCGGGATGTGCACTAAAAATGTAGTCTTATCATTAAATTCACCCTGAATAATAGTCTCTCTTTTAACCGCAGACTTAATTGTATCAGGGTCGTTTTTCAGTATGGAATAGAAATCACCGTAAGTTAGCTCCTTAGGAACTTTTCCTACGGGGATATTGATTGAATTTATAATAACAAAGGTCAGGATAATCGCAATTATCCAGCCTAAAGGAGAACGCTTTTGGATATTACTCTTCTTTTTATGATTAGCCATTTTTACCTTTCTTTTAATAACCAAAAATTATATGCATAGATTTTTATTATATATTCAAATATTCATAAAATCAAGTATTTTATAGGGTTATCTTAGATAAAAAACAAGCATTTTCTGCTTCTTTAAGGCGGATACGCCTTTAGGCAAGTCAACTATAGACCCTTGGGGACGGTTTAATATAAGGTCCTCTAATTCCTGTATATGTTTGAAAGTGATCCTGCGCGTATCTCTCTGTAGGAAGGATATCGCCTCTCTTAATTTCAGCCGCATAATTGACGGATGAAGCCCGGCCAGACTTTTTAATTGTAACTTTGTATGGCTTCCTTTAAGCGTGCGCGCTACAACGCCCTTAAGATAATCGTAATCACTCCCCGCGCTTTTAGCTAAGGCGAAGAACGCTTCTCTTATATTTTTGTTATAGTCTTTTTCTAACAAAGGCAGAAGCCTGTGCCTTATCTTGTTTCTAAGATAACATTCGTCGTTATTAGTCTTATCTATGCAAAATTTAATTCCTTTTGACTTTAGAAAAGCTTCAATCTCGCTACGCTTTATGTTAAGAAGCGGACGGATTATAAAAACTCTCCCCATCTTTCTTTTTGGCAATATTGCGGATAGCCCATATAAGCCGGTGCCCCTTAGAATACGCATAATAACTGTCTCTGCCTGATCGTCGAAATTATGCGCGAGTGCAATTTTTTGTGCCTTTACTCTTTTGGCTACTTGAAGTAAAAATTCCAGGCGCAGGTTTCTGGCTGCTTCCTCAACCGATAATTTTCCCGCTATTCTTTTAACATTTACCCTTTTAAAGGCAACGGGTATATTAAGCTCTTCTGCCAGCATTTTTACAAATTTAGCGTCTTTTTCGGATTCTTTTCTTAGCCCGTGGTCTAAATGCGCAATATGCAAACTGATTTTTAAGTCTTCCTTAAGCCCGCTTAAAAGATAAAGCAGGCATACCGAGTCAGCCCCTCCGGAAACGCCTACAACCACACGGTCTCCTTTATCGACAAGTTTGCCTTTTTTAATAACGTATCTAACCTTATCTATAATGTTCATCTTAATTTTATCTTAACATAATCTCTGGCTTTTTCAACCATCTTTAAAGATTGTCGTTGACTTTTTTAAAAGCGGATAGTAAATTAAGTAGCATGGGCCGCAAGATCATCACCCCTAAAGAAAAAAAGACAGTACTTGATAATTTTATATCGCTTTCAACCCTACAGAGCATCAATTATATCCTGCCGGTGCTTGTCCTACCGTATTTAATCAGGGTCATCGGGCCATCAAAATTCGGCTTAATCGCTTTTGCCCAGGCTTTAATACAGTACTTTATTATCTTTACTGACTACGGATTTAGCCTTACTGCCACAAGGAAAATATCCTTATGCCGTAATGAAAAAAGTGCGGTCTCCCTCGTTTTCTCATCGGCGATGACCGTAAAATTGCTTCTTGCGGGGCTAATCTTCGTTATTCTGATTTTGCTTGTAAATTTTGTCCCCAGGTTTAAAACAGATTGGCTGGTTTATGTTTTAAGCTTTGGCGCCGTAATCGGCAACACTTTATTTCCGGTATGGTTCTTCCAAGGCCAGGAAAAAATGAGGTTTATCTCCATTATTAATATTACCGGCGGCATGATCTATGCGATAGCAATATTTATCTTTATCAAGAAGCCGGCTGACTATATTTTAGTCCCTGTCTTAAACTCTGCCTTCTTTTTAATTACCGGCATTTTGGGTTTATACACCGCATTTAAAAAGTTTGATTTAGAATTTATATTCCAGGATTACTCAAATATCGCAAACGAGTTAAAAACCGGCTGGAGCATATTTATTTCTGTTGCATCCATAAACGCCTACACTGCAACCCGCATATTCGCAGTAGGGCTCTTAACCAATAATATCTTAACCGGTTATTATGCGATCGCCGAGAAAATAGCTTACGCCTTCCAGACTTTTCCGTTGGACTCATTTGCTCAGGCAATTTACCCGCGCCTAAGCCATATATTTTCCAGGAATAAAAAACGGGCATACAGACTAATGAATAGAATACAGGACTCTACCACCTTAATCTTCGTTTTGATCATCCCTTTAGCCATTCTTGCCGCTCCTTTAATAACCAGAGTTATCTGCGGAGTAAAATATCCTGAAGTCATAACGTCGTTAAGAATATTACTGATCGGGGTATTCTTTGTAGCAATAAACGCCTTTAGGGTGCAGTTTCTTTTAGTTAGCGGCAGGCCGAATATATACTCAAAGATCCACGTTATCGCCGCGCTTCTGGGGGTGCCTCTTATCTTTATTCTGATATTTTACTTTTCTTACCTGGGGTCTGCTTTATCGACTGTAATTATTGAAGCGGGGATATTAATAGCTACCTTGAAACTGGTGACGGCGAGTGGCCCTTCTTCGCCCATTCGGGGCACTGCCTCGCTTGAAGAAAAGTGACGGCGAGTGGATTTGGACCACTGACCGAGCGGGTATGAGCCGCTTGCTCTACCAGGCTGAGCTACGCCGTCAAAGCCGTTATTTACTACTTTTTACCTGAGCAATCTTCTAATAAACAAAACATATCCTATTACTGCGGCATTCAAGCAGGTAATCACTACGATGCCTGCGGCGATATCTTTAACTAACCGTATTTTAGTATTATATTCTTTCGCTATAGCATCCATCATAAGCTCTACTGCAGTATTAAAAATCTCGGCCATAAATACTAAAGTTACGGTGATGGAAAGAGTGATTAGCTCAATCCCCTTTAGGTTAAAGTAAAAACCTAGAAAAATCGCAAGAATACCCATCAGGAAAATGACGCGCATATTCCGGTGATAGAGAAACAAATGGACTATTCCTCTTAAGGCAATCTTAAAACTTGCCCTGAAGCCGTTGAGCTTAAAGATATTCCTTAAGACTTTATTCTTTAATATATTATTTCTTTCTGTAAGCATCCAGGTACTTATCGCAATAAATATGTTTGTTTAAGATCAGATCCGAAGTTATCAATGCATCCATAAGCTCGCTATCTAAAGGATCGAGTATTGCCGCATCAAGCCCAGCCTCAAGCGCCATAACCAGAAAAA
>JAFGUY010000074.1 GCA_016938245.1 Candidatus Omnitrophota bacterium
ATTACGTAAGTTATGATTTTTCATAAGTTACATAAAAACAGTTTTTGAAAATAATCGGGAAGAAAAATATTTTCTAACAAAGTACTGTACTATGCTTATCTCAATATTAATAATTATATCCTTAAGCTTTATGCTTTTTACAAAGAT
The DNA here is from genome assembly GCA_016938245.1 of Candidatus Omnitrophota bacterium. GTDB lineage: Bacteria > Omnitrophota > Gorgyraeia > Gygaellales > Profunditerraquicolaceae > Sherwoodlollariibacterium. The sequence continues at coordinate 148 of JAFGUY010000074.1, forward strand.
GCAGAAGAATAAAAAACTGCAGAATGAAACAGCTGAGTTAAAAAAGTCCCTCGATAATATGGACGAACAGGCCAAGATTATCGTGCGCACGGATATAGAATTAAACCGCACTCAGGAGGGACTAGATAAGAAAATTACCGGATTATACGCCCTGCAAAGAATATCGCATTCAATCAGCATGACCCTGATTGAAGACCAGATATTTAAAAGGCTAAGCCCCGAGAATCTTGAAGAGCTGGGTTTTGAAAAAGGGCTGATCTTACTCTGGGATAACGAGAAGGAGAACTTTATATTAAAAACTGCTATAGGCTATGCAGAAGAAGACAGGGACATAATAACCTCTTATTTAAATTCCGCTAAGGAGCATTTTTTAAAACTTACCTCAAAGGATGAAGCCATATCTTCCGTATCCCTCCCTGATAACTTTAGCGATACAAATGCTTTACATAATATATTCAGGGCAAAATATTTTATTCTTTCACCGATATTACCTAACCAGAATAACCGCGGTTTTATCTTTGTCGCAACAGAGAAGGATGATACCCTTATTACGGAAGGGGACGAGGAGCTGATTAAAATACTTGCTACACAGATAAGCCAGGGATTAGAGAATGCCCGGCTATTTGAAAAAACCTGGAGCGTCCAACAAGAGCTGGAGAAAAAAGTGGCAGAGAGGACACAGGAATTAGCTTCGGCATTAGAAGAAGCTAAAAAGATGAGCAGGCGCAAGACTGATTTTATCTCCAGCACCTCCCATGAGCTAAGGACCCCGCTTACCTCGATAAAAGGATACGCGGCGATATTGCTTACCGGTAAACTAGGCAAAATCCCTACTGAAGCAAGGGAACGCCTTGAAAAGATAAACCGGCACAGCGATGAATTAGGGCATATTGTCAATGACCTTCTGGATATATCACGCATAGAATCAGGGAAAGTTACTATGAGTCTTGAGCCCTGCGATTTAAGAGAGATTATAAACAAAACCGATGACTTATTATCCGACCAGTTAAAAGAAAAGAAGATAAACTTGGAGATTCTGGTTAAACCCAAAGAATTCCAAGTATTAACAGACCCGGCCCAGATAGTCCGCGTTTTTATTAATTTAATCGGCAATGCCATGAAATTTACACCTGCAGGCGGGAAAATAAGCATATCTGCGCAAAAGAAAGATAGAATGGTTCAAGTAGATCTCTCGGATACCGGATGCGGCATACCGCAAGACGCACTTGAATCTATATTTGAGGAATTCTTCCGGGTAGAAAATCCTATAAACCAAGAGGTCAAAGGGACCGGGCTTGGTTTAGCGCTGGTTAAGCATATAATTGAAGCGCATCAGGGGAAAATTTGGGTAAAAAGCAAAACAGGCGCCGGTTCAATTTTTAGCTTTACATTACCGCAAGGATAAAAGATGGCTATAAAAATACTTATTATTGATGATGACCCGGATATACGGGATGTATTGAAACTTACGCTCTCCGAGGAAAAATACGAAATTCTTGAGGCGTGCGACGGAGAAGAGGCATTAAAAATTATCCACGAAAACCAGCCTGACCTTATATTATTAGACTACAAAATACCCAAAGTTGACGGCCGCGAAGTCTGCCGCAGGATAAAAAAAGACCTTCTTTTACGCCACTTACCTATAATAATGGTAACCGGAAAAGGAGACATCAACGATAAGGTTGTCGGCATGGACGCCGGAGCCGATGATTATGTAGTTAAGCCGTTTGAGCCGAAAGAATTGATGGCGCGCATCCGTATGATCTTAAGGCATACTGAGCGTGACTTAGAGGCTAACCCTTTAACGCGGCTTCCGGGAAATGTCTCCATTCTAAAGGAATTATCCCGAAGGCTGGAGTCTAAATCTTTATTTGCTATCTGCTACCTGGATCTGGATAAATTCAAATCTTATAACGATAAATACGGGTTTGAACACGGAGATGAGGTTATCCGCGAGACTGCCCGGCTTTTAATCCGCTCGACAAAAGAGTTTGGCAACCCTGATGATTTTATCGGGCATATCGGAGGCGATGACTTTGTTATCGTAACTACCCTGGATAAGGCAGACCTTTTGTGCCAGAAGGTAATCATTAATTTTGAAGAGATGTCCCCTTCTTTTTATAATGAGACGGACAGGAAAAAAGGTTTTATATTGGCAAAAGACCGTAAGGGTAAAGAGCAAAAAATACCTTTACTATCAGTATCTATTGGTATAGTTACTAATGAACACCGCAAGATAACCCACGTGGCACAAATCGGCGAGATCGGAGCAGAATTAAAATCCTACGCTAAGAGCCTTCAAAGAAGCAACTACGTAAAGGACCAGCGTAAAGTCAAATATAAATAGGTCCCTATTGGTTTCTCATAAGGTATTGAAAACATTCTTTTGCTGGATGCTTCTACGAAATATTCGTACGTCCATTTATAGGATAAGCTATCAAAACGCTTCCTAACTGTCGTGAATCCGAAATGGCTGTCATTATCAAATTTCTTATCTTCCTTAATGGTTTGCGCTCTTCTACATACCACTAGCGAGTCAATGCATTTTTTAGTTGAGATTGGTAAAACCCTCCGCATATATCCACCTTCAATTTTCAGGGGCAGTAATATCTATTC
>JAFGUY010000075.1 GCA_016938245.1 Candidatus Omnitrophota bacterium
TCAAAGATTATTCACGAGCCGCCGGATTCTATCTCCCAATGCAAAGAAGCTGTCGCCGCACTCATCATCATCGACTCTGCCATGCTCTTGTCAAAGAACCCTAACGCCGCTCAATTCCAACATATCAAATCTCAACGATTCAGAGAACGGCTTGGAAATTAACAAACTACTGATAGGTTAAATTACTTTATTGTACACACCCTATTTTACGGAGGGCTTCACTGAATTTCAACTAATTTTAGCATACTGTCGCGACCGGGGGAAGCATCACCCCGTATTCAAGATTAGGGCTCATCCCTTTATAAACATTTACGCACCAGGACCCGTTAAAAGCAAATACAGCTTTCTCATTAGCAAAAAGCTGCTCTGCCGTCTTATTAATCATAGTTACCAATCCTACGGAAAAAAGCCCGGCATCCTGCATCTGCTTAAAGATTGAAAAAACTTTGACCCAATCGGGGTCAGTATAAGGAATCTCCCCTCTTATCGTCGAGAGGACTTTATCTTTGCCCATGATATTAAAGGCATAGTTATTGGCAAAACAATCGATCATCCAGGGCTCACCCCATCCTGAAACCAGCCCCTGCAGCCCCGCTTTTTTTATTTTAGGCCCGATATCCAGGAATTCCTGCAATGTCTTAGGAGGATTGTCAGGGTCCAATCCTAATTCGACAAACAGCTTTTTATTATAGGCCATCTGGATAGCCATGATATCAATAGGGGCCCCGTATATGCCGGGTTTTATCCCATAGCTGTTAGCCGGAGTAAATTCATTGACTGCCAAGGCTTTGGAGAAAAAGAAATTTTTCCAATTATTGTCGTCTGCCTCCATGTAGAGAGTAAGCTCAAGGACGTGGCCGGCTTTGATAAAAGCGCCGAAATCACTTTTTTCGCCTAAAATACCAAAAACATCCGGGAGGTTCCTGCCTTGCGCTGCGGCGCGTATTTTCTGGGAATATGCTTCTGAAGGAGCGTAGAGTTCAAAATTTACTATTATACCGGTTAGGCCTTCATATTTTTTTGCAAGCTCCTGGAAGGCAGGGTCGCGGTCAGTCATCCAGTGCCAGATGGTTATGGTGGGTTTTGAATCGGCTTTACTCCCTGAACATCCTAAGGCCGAAAAACAGAAAAAGATACACAAGAGTATATTCTTAAACAACATGCGTATAATCCTTGCCGGAAAGGCACACTCGCGCAACACAATTAAGCGCGAGGTGTTCCGCTTTTAAAGGGAAATTGGCCCCATTAGGGATAGATATAAAAAGACGTAACATAAAAATTTAACATATTTTAACCGGCAGGTCAAGTCATTATTGGCTGTTTTTAGCCGTTTTTAAGCTCTTAAGAGCCGCGAAATACCTATAAGATCGGCCCTTTCAAGCTCAATACCGGAGCGATACCCCGACACTCCGGCTAATCTTGACCAGACAACCTGCCCTCTTGTATATAGAGGGTCGGTGCTGTTAGGAACATTCAGCCAAATCTCCAAGGGAGAATTCGCATCCAATGCTTCGTTAGTTGATAAACCTAACCCTTTTGCGCTTATGTCAAAGGTCTGCGCCTGCCTTTCTCTCCCGTCTAAGCCGATAAACCTGGCGGAAAACTCCTTCCTGAACCTTTCGAATATCCGGTGGTCATTCATATCTTCACCCCCTTTCTCTTTTTTGTCTTCTGCAGCTCCCAGCCACGGTTTCTGCCCTAAACCATTTGTTCCGTACATCTTGATAAACTTGTAGATCTTGTCCTTATCGGCATCTTTCATCTTGGTGAAAAATAAGCCGTAATGGTTAATACCGTTAACGACTTTACGCCAGGCAACCCAAACCTCTGCCTCGACGGTGGAATTTTCGGAAAGCTGTAAGCTTATCTTAAGCGCCTTATCATCCGGGAGCTTGGCGTTTAAGGTAATCCTGACACCGCGGGAATTAATGTCTTTGATCCGGCAGAGTAATTCCTTTGCCGCCTGCCCGATTTTGAACGCGGCGTGCTGGTTTACCTGCCATCTGGCTAATTTCCTGCGTTCATTCATCTAAGTCCGCTCCACAACTGCTTGCTTACGAGATCCGGAAAACGGCTCCTAATATAATCCCATAACCTTACTCTCGTCAAATCATCCACTCTGTTAAATGAAAGCCCATAGGTATTTATATCATCTCTTTGATTACGCCAGGCCATACTAGCGCTGGCATTAATTTCAAAATCTATGCCCAAAGCCAGCTTGAAGCTTGAAAAAACATCATCAAACAAATTCCTTCTCAAAGAAACCCGCATACCGCGGTAATTAATATCCTCTACAACACATGGAATTGCGCAGGCTCCGTCTTCAAATGTTACCTCTGCCTCCTGATTAATCTCCCATCTCGGAATTGTCCTTCTTTCCTCCATTTTTCCCCCTCCTGCCGATAAGACAGGCTTAACCTAACTTCTTGAGCCAAGTTAGGTTACAACTATATTATCTCTCTATTCTATGAATAACACAACAAACAAATTAAAAACTTTTAAAAAGCCGTTTTTCACTTTTCCCAGTGGATAAAATCTCGCCCTAACTCAGTTCCATTAAGAAGTTTAGTAATTCTACGGTAATTCCTGCCATCTATGTCCATAATGCAGAGGTATTTATTATCATAAAAAGGAGTGGATTTCTTTAGAAAATAATGATTAAAAAACGCTCTGATATTTCTAAGGACTACGGCGTGGAAATAATAATTTTTAGGATAAATATCGGCAACAAAGATTATTTTTCCCCCATCTGGAGTAAAAGTGAAGTTAAGAATACTTCCCCAATTTTCTTTCCTTTCCGTTAAATTTCTTAAGAGTTTTTTTTCTAAACTTAGTAAATATATTCCTCGCACAGAAGAATCTTCTTTTACGAAAATTATATTCTTATTATCAAGAGAATATTTAAATCCAAAGACATAACCAAGAATAGGCCTTAGCTGATAAACTTCATTTAGATCGGAACCGTTTGTCTTCATCGTGTAAAACTTAAAAGTGCTATAATAATCGCTAATAGTTCCAATTTTATGCACCTCTCGAATATCTTCTGTAACGAAAACTATCATGTCTCCATCGGAAGAAATATTAAAAATAAGATTCTTTTTGTTTTCACTGCCACTTTCCTGTAAATCTAGATTGGTTAGCCTTGTCCTATTAATCCCAGTTACATCCATAATTGAAATATCGCCAAGAATATTATCAAAAATTTTTGTTTCATCTCTAGAAAATTCAAATTTGCCTCCCCCATAATTTAATATTCTAACTTCATGAGTATCTATGTCTAATAACTTTGTAGATTTCGGTCTATTCGATCTAAAAATAATTTTATTATTGCTGGGAGAAAAATATGGATCGAAATTTAACTCCCCATAAGTAAGAGGGATTTGATAATTACCTTCGGAATTCATAATATAAATATCTGAAGCACCCTTCCCCGACGTTCCGCTACCAATTTTTCTACCTTGCTTATCGAAAATAAGTTCTGTATCTTTTCCTTGTCTACTAGAATTAAAAACAATCATTTTCCCATCCGAAGAAAATGAAGGACTGTCATCTAAGGCACTATCTTCTTTACTAACTGAATTATTGGTAAGCTTCTTTAATTTTGTACCATTAATATTCATTATATAGATATCATAATCACCGTCTACGGGAGAAGAAAAAACAATTTTCCCTTTTGGTAAATTTATATTTTGAATACGCAAATTTATAAATTTAAAAACTTGGAAACATAAAAATAATGCTATTAAACTTACTAATAATTTTACTTTTATTAATTTAAAATTATCCATCTGCTTCCTTTCTATGGACCAGTCAGCGGCCTCGGCGGTGGCTGATATAATTGCGGTGGTTGTTGTAATTTCGGAATTGGTGAAATCTTTGGCAATGGTTGATATCTTGGCGTAGAATTATATCTTTGTATATAGTTATTGTAGTTATAATTAAGATTATAAGAATTGTAATTAAAAGAAGGCGGCGTAAATTTAGGAACCTGAAAAACTGGTGACCTAAAATTTATATTATTGAATTGATTCATATTTGAGTTTGGAAAGCTAAATTGTCGATTCGTATCCTGATATCTAGTCCAAGTATTTGTAATTGTAGTTCTAGCTCCTGATAAATACTTGAGATTTGTTTGTTGTATTCTAAAAGAACCGTGTATATATGGATCGGAAAAATTGCCAGACGATATACGCGAATAACCCATAGGAATATCCCAACCAGTAATATAACTAAGAGTTAAAAGTCTAACTTTTTTGTTTTCAAAGTAATCCCCAAGTGTGTGCGTCCCTAATATTAGTTCGGAATTTGGGCTGGCCGCACTAAGCCAAGCAATTGGATCTAAGAATCCAACAAAATTCTTATGCTGACCTCCTGTATTGTCTGTCATTACAGAATATCTTTTCGAGCTCTCAAATGCAGGTGAACCTGTATTAATAATATTTATTTGTATTTTATCTCTATCTGCTTTGAGATAATCTATTTTATTTAAATTATTAAAATTATTAATCCCTTCATATGCAAGGGAATTGCCTGCACTAAAATCAACAAAAGTTACAGAATTAATATTCGATAATCGAGCTTTTTTATAAATATTTATTGCGTAACTTTTAAAATCCTCTAGCGCTTTTGGATAGTCTTTTAGGTTTCCTGACCATTTAAACTCATACTCAATTATCAATCCTAATTTTTTTAATCTTTCGTAATCTTGTTTTATTTTAAGATTATCCGTCCAATTCTCACTTGTTGACCTACCAGAAGGCAAAGGATAAAGTCCGTTAACAAAAACAACTATTGCCTTTTTCGGTGATTCTATGCCTCCAAAATATGGTTCTTCAGCACTGTAACCTACGCCTTGAAGAGATGTCAACGCTACAGAACGAATCCATTCATCCTCAAATCTATCCTCATATCTATCAACTAACGGCTGTTTTAACTCCGGAAAATCATTAAGGCTAGCTGCTAATGGAAGAACGCTCGCACGCCTAACTTCTAAATTACTATCTCTTAGAAGTGGTTCAAGACTTCTAATAGCTTGTGGTTGTTCAAAACCACCAAGCGCCACCGCAGCTACCTGACGCACCTGCCACGCCGGATCCTCTACCTTCGGCGCAAGGAGTTTCGGAATCTCGGGGCCCTTAAAATTCCCTAAACCAAGAGTAGCCGCCTGGCGCAGCTGCCAATCATCATTATCCAGATTATCGACGAACAAATTCTTTACTTCCGGAACATTCACCTGGGATAGATATAACATTGCATCCTGGCGCAACTCAATCGACTGGCCCGCATCCCTAGCGATATCCATAAACGGCTGCTTTAACTCCGGAAACTTAGCCGTCCACGGGCCTAAAGCATCTAAAGTAGTGGTACGTATTTCCGGCCTGATATCATCTAAATAGCGTGAGACTAAGTCTAAATTCCCAGGAGCATCACCTAACCTGGAGCTTATTGACATTATCGCCGCTTGCCGGACAGGCACATTATCTCCAATTAAAAGCGGCTCTACCTTTTTCGGATCAACCCAGGGAGTGACGGCTTCGATTGCCGCTATCTGTACCTGCGGAGCCGGGTCATCCAGAGCCCATAATAAAGCGTCTTTTACATACTTTTCTTTTATCCTTCCTGCCAAAGCCGTTAACGACGCAGCCCGGATTTCAGGACGCCGGGCGTTATTCAGGTTATTAAAAAAGAAATCTGTCGTACCCGGAAGATGTGAATCTGACATATTAAGAATCGCCGCATATTGAGCCAATCCGCCTTTTTCAAACGAAAGGTTAGCAAGTGAAACTGCCGGCTTTTTATCACTATTTTTGCTTGAATAAATTAAGGCCATCGTCCGGACATCATTATCCCTGTCGTCTAAATAGCGGCTAATAACCTCTTTTGCCCGCGGGGTATCTTTCTGGCCCAGCAGAAAAATGCTAAACTGCCTAACTTGCGGCTTATCAGGATATTCGGGTTTAATTTCTTTCTTGGATAATTCCCTTAATTGTCCACCGTAAATCTTACGAAATTCTTCTGCCCGTTTCTTCTGCACACCTGATAATTGTTTCTTATATTTTTCAAATGCTTCTTTATATGCTTTTTGATACGCCTTAACATATTCTTTAGCGTAAAACGACCTTAATCCACGGCTATATCTTCCCCCAAAACGATTGTACTTCTTTTCAAACTTCTCAATTAATTTATCAACTTCATCCTGATCCTCTTGAAGAGAAGATTCATAATTATCTTTTAGCTGCTCCTTAGCTGTTTTTAACTCAGAATCCAACTCCTCAATCTGTTTTCTCTCAAAGGCAGACAAGTTCGGATCATTTCTAATTTCATCCGTTAATTTAACCACTTCTTCGGCTTTAAACCTTTCTAATAATAATTCGGCCTCGTCCTCGCCAGTTTCCATCTGCAGAACCGAAGCCGGGTCAAACTGCATCTGCCGATAGAGAAGATTTGCCTTCTGCCATGTGGCCACATCCTCTTGCCCGCCAAGTACATAATGCATCGTTTGAGAAAGATTAATCCCCGGCGGTTGCGCAGCATGCAATAGATTCCACGGAGTCAACACCCCTATTATAGCAACAATGAGCCAAAGATGAACAAGATTCACCCAGGATTTAGCAAATGTTTTAAAAGGAACCCAAAAATTTAGTTTTGTATTTTTAAGTTGGCTGCCAATTGATAAGATCCCTAATCCTAAAGCAATTATCGCCAATCTGATAATGTCCCCTGCCGTGAAAGCAAACCCCAAATTATTAAGCATATTCATCGTGTTGGAGATTACTGTAATACCCGAATCCCATTTTATTAATTCGCAAAATGGCAAAATCTCTTCGAACAAAGAAGAGTTAACGAAACCAATCCCAAGGAAAGGGAGTATAGCCGAAGCAATCACGCTACCCCAGAAAACTACCTGCATTTTTACCAATAATAAACTAGCGGTACCGGCAACCACAGGAAATCTTAGTGTGAATTTATTCCAGGAACCTTTAAGCGGAAGTAAGAATTCTGGCTCGGGTTTAATCTGCGCTAATTCTCCCGCTAATTTATCTTTTAAACCTCCCTCCGCCAGATATTCGCCAATGCACATACTGCGGAACCTATAACGTTCGGTATAAGAACAAAAGAAATAATAGGTAACGGAGAATAAATACGGGACAAAGGCTGTAAACAACGCTCCGAAACTTAAAACAGTCCAATCCGTCGAAGAAAAAAGGAAAAATGTAGTTGTGCCGCCGCCTGCCATTAGCGCTAATCCCCTCAAACTAAATATTTTTTTAATCGCTGAAAAAAGGCTTGGTTTAATCTTCTTGTATTGCCTCAGATAATATTGCTCTGCTAATTTGGCCAAGGCCAGCCTTTTCTGAACGGTTAATTCGTTCACCCCCTTGCCTGTTCCAAGGGAAAAACTGGACGGCCTACGTTCTAAGATCCTTTTTATGTTGTCTACGAAAGAAGGTAAACTCACCAGAATACCCGTGGCCGCCAGACAAGCGGCTACGGAAGAAAAGTTTCCAAACTTAGTAGTAAATGAAAGGGCTAAAATATAAAAGCTGCCTAAAGAAACGCTCAATGGCAGGATAACATGGATAAGACGATTTAATAAACTCTTGATATTCAATATATCTTCATAAAAGATATTAAGAAGCAGGGTTTTCCTTTGCTCTTTTTTTACTTTCAAAAGAATATCTGATTTTTCCCTGAAATGCCTGATGATGAAAAATGCGGCCACAATTAAAACAGCGGCTGCAGTTATTATCCCCCAGCCGGGCGGCGAGAAACCAAAAAGTTCGAAGAAATCCGTCTGCTGAGATCCCAAAATCCCTAACCCGCCTAATACTCCGTATGCCCCAGTCCTCTTCGCTTGCGGAATACCTTGATTGAATTCAGCAGGGACAAACAGATAGCCGTCACCATCCAAAGAAAACCCTCTAAAAGAACCAAAAGACCCCTTTTGATAGGCAGAATGAATATTACCACTGGTGGTAAATATCGCTGCTGTATCTTTTAGGGCTTCAAGATAAGAACTTACCTTCTCTTGCGCCTCACTTGTAAGCATGTTCGCGACATTATTATAAAATATGACGTCAGCGCTATCTAATTCAGCAAGCGCCTCATCGGTATAAATACTGCCATGCATTAATTGCAATACCCCGCCCTGATCTATCTGTTCCCTATACCTGCCCAGATAATCCCGAACATGGTTTTTGTACCCCGGGCCGGAGCGCGCCTCATCATCTTCCAATTCTCCGTCGTTAAAAAGGTTTCTTTTTGCCTGCGCTATATTTCTCCTATTTACATCTATCCCTTTGAATGTAATATCCCAATCGCTTAACTTTCCCCAGCCATCCTGATTCATTTCAAAAGCTGCTGCTATCTCCGTAAAGATCGTGCCCATCTCCTCGCCCGTACTTGAGCCGATTACAACAATTTGAATAGAACTGTCCCCATTAGCTTTCTTTCTGATTATCAATCGAGGTAAAACATCCTCTATCAATTTTTCAAGTTGCTTAGGATGCCTTCGCAATCTTGTCCCCTGCGAAGCGATAACATTAAGCCTGGATGCTATCTCATCGAATAATTTACGCACCTCTGCGTCTTTTTCTTCTCTTACCCTGCCTTCTTCGTTGCTAATCTCCTCAAGGAAAACCCGCGGTTCAATATTAAACTGCCAGAATATCCTCTGAAAACCGTAAGTATCCTGGATATCCATGCCCGTATAGGACCTGGCCAGTTCGATTAATTTTTCGATGGGCTCCAGAGATGCCTTGCCAGACGTAGTATCGACGATTAAATCCGCTGTTCTACGCTCCACATCTGTAGTGTAACGATGGACTTTCGTTATTAACATGGCATCTTTAAGCTCATCCGATCTCCTGTTAAGCCTCTCTAATTCTTCTGCTTCACAGTGTATGTTTATATCCCCTACGAATGGGATGATTTCTTCCTCAAGATTACAGATATCTTTCCCAAAATGCGAATATACCCCATCTACGATTACTACCGAATACCTCTGGGACTCACGGCTAACCCCTTCTTTTATCTCTTTGACTGTTAACGGGCCATCATCAAGGCTAATCACAATATTTGATATGCCTTTTATCCCTAATTTCAAGCTAAGCATCTGCGCAAAACTGCTTTTTCCTGCCCCTCTCCTTCCGCCGATTCTTATTACTACCCGGCTCTTAGCGCCCAATAACTCCTCAACCATAGGGATTAATTCTGCGCAGGCCTGCAGTGGAGTAAATATGGGCGCACGGCTAAATATCTTTTTTGTATGAACAGGCACTTGCGTAATCCCTTGTAAGATAAATAATTCCCTTATCAGCGGGTCTATGTCAATCCTATCCAAGGAAACCGGCTCTGTCTGGCCAATCCCATCTCTTTGTTCTTCTTTAAGCAGCCCCTTTAAAAGGCCTTGAGCATTACTATCCTCGGCTAAAACTATCCTTCCTACTAATCTTCTATATTTTTTCTCCTGATCTTTGCTAATCCTCTCATCGCCATCGCCTTTTAACCAGCTTAAATATTCAAAAGCGGCCTCTTGGCTATGAAAACCCCAGCCATTGTACCGAGTCATACTGACCTTATGCGCAAAATTTCTGCCGGAATCGGTTATAGTACCGCATTTAAGGAATACTCTTCCCTCAAAACCTGCCTTCAAAGATTCTTCTACTACTTTACCTAATGGCTCTTCCGGTATGCCGCGGAATTTTTTGTCTTTACCCCTGTCTTCCGGACGGCTCTCTAAACCAACAATACCCAGATAATCTCCGGCAAGGCTTGGATAAGAAAGGAAGAAAATGATTCCTTCGATTTGCTCTTTATTTGTATCTGGATTAACGGAAAGCGCCTTATATCCCCCGCAAACCTTCCCCTTGGGTTCAGATAAGAAAATCCTCCATACCCGCTCTAATGATTCTGCCGTCTCTATCCCGCTGGCTAAAAATTCACTAAGCTGGAAAGCGTCCTTATCTGTCCTAAGCAATGGCGCTATTGTAATTTGCGCATCCTGGCCTCTATCTGGTTTCGCCGCATTGGCTAATTTTACCCTGGCTATTATCTTCTCTATGCGTATGCGGGAACCATCATCCCCCCAAATATAAGAACCCCTTCTTGCCGCCTCTACATTTCCTCTGTCCGCAATTAAAGTAAAAACCGGTGGGTCGGCTTCTAATACCCTGCCTGTCCTAGCAATATCCTCCATCCTCTCCTCAAGATAATCCCTTTGCTTAGTATCGAAACGGCTAAGATAAATTTTTATTTCGCTTTCTAAATACGCGTCGAACTCTTCTATGCCTAACTCCTCCAGTGTTTGCGGAGAATATTCTGCAATCAGTAATTTTGTATCCCCATCAGCGATAGCGTAATAACAAGCGTCGATCAATAACACTTTCTTCCCTCCCAGATACATGACAATAAAATTATGGTAATGATTGGGGTCCAAATCCCGGATAAATCCGGTCTCTACCTCTAACCTGTGGGCGTCTGCCGTGCCAAAAGGAATATTGAATTCTTCCGAGATCAAACAGGCAGCGATATAATTAACCGCCCCGCATACATAAGGATAGCTTGCAGGAAAACTCTCACGCAATAACCGATGCAGATAACCCATTGCCTTTCCATCGATAAAATGCGTAAGTCTTTCTTTTAAATCAGAAAAAGCAGAATCTGTTTTCTGCCAGATACCTAAAACACGGCCGTAGCCGCCGCAATTATCCTTTATCAGGTATCTGTTCTCGATCAACCCTATCAGATTATCCGCCGCGGAAGAACCGATACGGCATCCTGAAGAATGGCTCTTGGCCATCCTAAAACCTGCCGGTTCAAGCTGGTCAGAAGGCCATGGCGCATGCTCGTCAGGAAGCCTCAAAATAAACCCTCCTTCAGGATCCCTGCCTTCTTCGATAAGGGCTACGGAAACAATAACTAATCCGCCGGGATTAAGGCAACCCTTAACTAAATCCGCTATCTTTTCATTCCTTATGAAATAAGGCCCGTTTTGCGCTTTCTCAAAATAAACATCAATCCCTTTACCTAAAAACCCGGTTAACTGGTGCGGGTAATTATCGTTATCATATATATCGGCCGTTATGCAAATAATCCTCCTGGTTACAGCTTTTTCCCCTGAATAAGCCCAGTCAAAAATTACTTCACGCAAAACTCCTTTATCGGTAACCGGGCGGATATTTTCTGCCCCCATTGCTCCTAATTCCAGTAGAAGCAGGCTACCCCATGGACGGTAAGGTTTGCTCTTGTCATCACAAGTTGCCCAACCCCAAAACTCATCTCCGCTGCGGTTGCCTTGAAATACCTTACTCCACAAATACTCACGCCAATAGCCTTCCCTCTTAAGTTTCCCTCCGGAAACAATATCGAATGGATTGTTCTGGATAAAAACCCCCGTTTGACAATCAGTAGCCAAAAAGAAACTGGAGGCATCAGCTCCGCTTCCGGCATAAATACCCGTTTTATTTCCTGCTCCCAAGAGCTCCTTGTTTTTCCCTTTGATTAACATAAGGTATTTTGTCCAATAGGCAAAACGAAGCCAAATCTTTTCTGTAAGCTCAAAAATTCCGTCTATATTTTGGATAAAACGCATATCCACATCTTCCGAAAGGCATTCAGGGAGCATTTGTTCGGAGGATAATGCCGCGCTTATTTTTTCCAGGAACTCTTCTCTTGACAAACCGGGATTTTCGATTGTTTCGGTTATTTCTCCTGTCTTCTTATCTACGATTGTTGTTACCGGAGAATCAATGACCTCCTGATGTTCGTCACTATCAAACCCGCGCAATCTAATTCCCATTGGGCCGATAATCGCATATCCCCCCTGCTGGCCGAATTTCTTAGCCATGCCTTTATCTATCTCAAAATGCGCGTACCCGTTCTGTTGACACATAAAAGGGACTTTCATTTTAATGAGCGTATTGTGACCGGTAAACCAATACAATACCCCCATCTTAGACTGTATGGTATCTACGCCCAACTCCCTATATTGAATGAGATTATTCGGTTTGATCCTGGTAGTATCATCCGCGTACCAGCTGTTTACTAAATGCATCGGTTCCCAGATTTCGGTAAGCCAATTACGGGAGTCTCTGATGTCTTCGGAGATGATTTTCAAACCTTCGAAAATATCCTGCCAGCTGTAAGTCTGCCCGAGGTAATCGATATACTCCTGATTCAGTTCTATGCCGATAAAGTTAACATCCGGATTGTCCTTTGCCTGGCGGATGAGATTATCGCCGGCCCCAAAACCAATTTCGACGTGGATGCGATTTTCATCCCCGAAAATCTCCTGCCAATCCAAAGCCGTATTTGACTCTTCAACAAAAGGATCAATATTATCCGGGCTATCCTTTACTTCCCGCATAATATCAACTAACTTTCTTCCTAACAGAATATGGCCTTTAAGGAACTGGCGGTGAGCATCTTGCGCCTCTTGGTGGGTTTTGCCGTTGATAACTTCCTCATATTCGTGGATAGCTACTGCCCTATAAATAAGCGATAATTCTTTTTTTGTGAAAGTCTTGCTAAAGAGATCGTGAGCTTTTTGGGAAAAGCTTACCTCTAAAATGCCATTCCGCAATCTCGCATGAACAAATACAGGCGGAGCCCAGGCAATAGCCCCTTCAATGCAATAAAATTTAACCGGCACATCTGTCTCTCCATAAAATCCGCTTGCGATTTCAAAAATTTCATTCTTTTTAACTTTCCCTGTATCTATCGCTTGCCCGATATCTTGAATCTGGTCAGCGCCAAGATTACCAAAGAAGCCTTTCCCGGCTGCCGGATGCTGACAGCGACCTTCTTCGCAGTCTACGTCATTTAAAATGACTCTTCCGCTTGGGGTCTGCGTTACTATATCATTCCTAACTAACAGAAGCTTCATCTTTTCAAGAGCCATTGTTTCCAGGCGCAACAATTTATCTTCCGTCAGATCTATATCGAGCTCTGCCTTTAAATACCGGCGCATCTTTTCGACATCCCAATCTTCCAAAACCATGTTCTTGATGATTAACCTCTCAACATCATCATCGAGAAGCGCTAATATTTTAGCCAGATTGCCGTTAAGGAATCCTTCCTCCTCCCTGGCTATCAGCTCTTCTTCGGGAGTAGGATCAGCAGAAGCAATTTTATCATTAAGTGTAAAATCAGAACCCTCGTCTTTTCCTATCGGGGCATCCATCGAGGTAACATCCATCAAATTCATAATTTCTAAATAATGCCTTGCGGTTTTAGGCCTGACTTTCATAGCCTGTGTTATTCTCTCAACATCCTGCTGGCTGAATTTTTCATAATCGATGCCAAATTCGGCCAAAAGTTTTCTTAATTTATTTATCTTAGAAATAATTCCCGAAGGATAGAAAGAACTCTTTTCCTTGCCTACGTATTTGCTGTAGAAGTTTATGATTCTATAGTAGAGATGTTTCTTGAAAATTAGGCCCTTCTTGTAAGAAAATTTATAATTATCAACTGCTTCGTAAAATACGATAACACCCTCCTGGAAAAGGTCATCGTAATGTCCGCCTTTCAAATAAGAACCGTATTTGCGGGAAAGCATTCGGATAAACCAGTAATAATTATTCAGTAGTAAATGCACGGCCCGCTCTACAAGATGCCCCCCATTTTCTACCTCCGGGTGCATACGGCAATAGCGTATAATGTAGAGAAGTTTTTCCTCATCTTCGATGCCAAGGTTTACATGTGAATAATCTTTTGCTTTATACAATTCTTCCGAACTTAACAAATCTGATTTCGCTTGTTCAAAATATCTTTTAGTCGGCCCATAATTGACTAAAATAAATCTCTCTGGGTCATGAACCGCAAATATTGAGGCTAACTTAATCTTATTAATTCTTTCAGTTTCCTTAACCCATAGCTCAGGAAATTCATTTGCCCACTCTATAATCATTTGGGCAGTAAAGCCTTTGGTTACAATATTGGTTATCAGGGAAGGATTGAGCTCCATTTTATCTAAAGCGCGTACTTCTGCAGAAATCCATCTTACTAAGCTATCCTCATACTCTTTAAATTTAGCAACATCAAATTCCGGTCCAATAATCCGTTCCCTTGCTTTTGAATATGCCGCGAATAACCTCATTATCAAAGTTTTAAGGAACCTTTCGATTTCTTTATCGCTCCATTGATAATTAAACCCGGCCTCTTTAAATATTGTGAACAATTTGCTTCTAAGGGATAACTTTGCTTCTTCATTTATCCTGTTCAGAATTATCAGGCGTTTTTTACGCAATATATTCAGGTGGCCTCTTTGAAAATTGCGGAAATCCTGCCTTATCTTATCCTGCAATACATCAATGCCGGCCCTGATATCTATAATATCCTGCGAACGGCCTGATTTATATCCGGCAAAAACCGCCTGCTGTATCCTGCTGTAATAGCCTCCCATATTTTCAGCAAAAAATTTGTAGATTCCCGCGTAACGGTAAGAATCGATCTGCTGCATTAACTTTTTGACTTCGACGTAGATAGCGGTTATCTTTACTAAATCCTCGTTCCTGCCGGTATCAACTTGATCTATACCGAGCTTAATTGCATTGATAAGTGCCGCGATTTCCTCTCTCCTGCGCTTTATCTTAAGATAAAATCCCTGGTAATTGTCAGCCAATACTACTATAGCCTTATCTACATCTTCTATCGTCAATCCATGCCTAACAAAAAAGCGGTAAACAAGGCTAATGGGAATATTGTGTTCTTTAGAAACAGCCTGAAGTTTGGCCGCCTCTTCTTCAAAATCCGTATAGCTGCGGATTAAACCTAGTGTTTCATAAAGCGTCAGGCCTGTTCTTTCGGATAATTTTTCTGCCTTATCCTTGATTTCCGCAAGGTTATTAATAATGCTTGGCCGGCCAAAATTTGCCCTGATGAACCATTCGGGAAGCCCTGTTTCTCTTGTGAACCGCCCTATTTCAGTAAGGCTTCGCTCAAAAAATGGGTATGGATCGCTATTAGTCCAGATAAGATCCCAAACAACCGTTTTCGGCAAGTTATAAGTATGCACGATCTTCTTAACTACCTCAAAGTTATAACCGCGATAGATCAATAATTCGGCCTGCGTGGCTGTAAATTTGCCTAATTCCTCGTCACCGTTATAAAACGCATCCAATGCCTGCTTGAGCTTCTCCGCAAAAACTTCCGGCTTGAATCTTAGGTTAAACATTTTTGGTGAATAATCTTGAGCCTCCTCAATAACTTCAATCTGCCTTGCTGTCAAGAATCCATTTTTTACAAAGTTTTCTAAAGCAAGGCCTCTATTTAATTTTCCCGTCAACCCCTTAATAAAAAGCTTTGATAATTTTTCGGTAAGCTCATCTGAAATACCTTGCGCTTTTAAGCATGTCTTAAATGCTGCTATATTGGATTCTTTATTGTCCAGCTTCTTGCGTATCGCCTTAAGCTCTCGCTCATGGTTTGCAAGCCTTATAATCTGATTCATTTTCGCTCGGCCAACCCCATATTTTTCCTGCAGCTCGAAAAATGCCTCTGCGGAATAACCTTTACCAATAATCCAACTGATTTGAATAAGGCTATAACCGTTTTCTTTTAATGCCACGGCATTTTCTGCTACTTTAGAAGCAAAACTAAAGATCGTATCTTCGGTCCAGAAAAATCTTGTTTTTAACCGCTTTAAATTAGAATGAGTAAAATAACCACAGCGC
The DNA here is from genome assembly GCA_016938245.1 of Candidatus Omnitrophota bacterium. Lineage (GTDB taxonomy): Bacteria > Omnitrophota > Gorgyraeia > Gygaellales > Profunditerraquicolaceae > Sherwoodlollariibacterium. Next base: position 15,675 of record JAFGUY010000075.1, read on the forward strand.
ACAAAGTTCAGCTGGATCTGCTTTGTAATATCTTCGCGATTGCTCAACCCAAGCACCAGGGTAATAACTCGTCCTGCAACTATTTCCGCGACCCCTTTCCTGCATAATTCAGCGCTTAATTTTTCTCTAAATTCACGCTTTATAATCATTAAAAGCTCTTCCGCTGAAAGCTGCTTTTCTTGCTCCGGCATTTTTTTGGCATACTGCTCGGGGATATTGCGCCCCAGATCGAATTCCAAAGGGTCCTTAAATTTATCTAATATGGGATTATCATCTCTGTCTCTTATAAATTTCACAGCTGCTACTACGCCGCCAGTAATGGTTAATTCCGTTATTGCCCCCGGAAAACGGCTGAATGTTGCCCAATTCTTTCCTCCGATCGTCAACCCTCCTTTATTATCAAGCACAAAATTAGAAACTTTTACATTACCCCACTCTTTTAATCTTTTTGGAGTTATACGGTTATAAAAACTATCCAATAACCGCCCATCCGTATCGTAAACAAGACAAAATTCTATTATTTTTCCGGTTGACAAAAATTTGACGGAGATGACAATGCCGTTTCTTACTGTAATCTCTACTTTCTCGTCAGGATAATCTTTAAACAGGGCCCACATCTTTCTACCGGTTACAAGATGGCCTTTTTTGTCCAGCTTTATCCCGCGGACAATCGCATAGCCTAACCGCTTAATCAGTTCATTTTTCGGTAGTAGGCCGTCATAATCTACGATAACCAGTTTTCGAACGTCTGGCTCTGCCCCTAACGCCCCCGGAACCTTTGCATTGATTTGCTGCCGAACAGGAAACCTTAAATCAAGCTCTAACTGCTTTCCATAATTATCGAATACCGGCAGACCGTCTTTATCACAAATAAACCTTGCTTTAACAAAAATGCCTTTTTCAATGATGATTTCTATTTTTGCCCGCGGATAGGCGCTTAGAGTAAAATAACTTTTACCTGCCAAGGCAAGGGCGCCTTTTATATTAAGGCGGATTTGAATCGAGCCGTCCTCCGGCAGTGTTTTTTGGAAAATGCGGCGATGGAATATGGGTTTAACATTTCCTTCCCCATCTAAAACCTGGGATAATTCAATGTTTTCATCTTTATCTATCAGTATTATTCTGATTACCTTACCGCCTTCGATTTCTACTTCAACTTTTTCATTAGGATATTGGCTTACTTCAACCCAGATTCTTCCTCCCATAGAAAGGCATCCGGAATTATTCAGGTATACTTCTTTAATAACTACGCCGTCCAAACTTTTTAATTTGGAGCCGGCCATCAGTTGGAAGAATGAATCAACAAGTTTGCCGCCTTTATAAATAAGCTTAAATTTTTCTGTATGGCCGTCACTAAAAATTATTTCTGTAACAACTCCGTCTCTTACTTTTATCTCAACTTCCTGTCCCGGGTAATCCGTAAATCTACCCCAGACCCTGCCCCCAACCTGTAAGATCCCGCTTTTATCCAGCCGGAAATTCTTTATCGTGACATCACTAAATTTACTGAATCTCTGACGCGTAATCTCCATAAATGAATCGATAAGCTTTCCGGTCGGATTATCATATGCCAAACTCAAAAACACTTCGGCGACTGTATTTCCTCCATCAATTACCCTTACATTCGTAACAATACCGTTTTTTATATCTACCTCTGCTTGCGCGCAAGGATAGCTCTTTAAGGTCAGCCACTGCCTGCCTCCTAAACTAAGATTGCCTTGAGCATCCAGATAAATCTGTTTTATGGTAGCATTCTCTAAAGCAGCCAATTCGTATGCCCTAAGAGAAGAAAAGGTACGCACAAAACTGTCGCTTTGGTTGTCCCAAACATAGGCAAGCGTAAACCATTTTTTATCTTTGACTATATAGACACGGGAAACAGCACCGTTTTTGATTTCTACCTCAACTTCCGCGGATTGATAATTGCTTAGTTTTACCCAACTTCTGCCGCCTAATTCCAAACGGCCTTTCCTGCTAAGATAGAATTTCTTAATCGTAACATCCTCTAATTTTTCTAATCCCTGGCGGTTAAGTTTAACGAAAGAATCGGTAATTTCTCCGGCAGCGTTATCGATTATTAAAGGGAAATCAAATACCGTATTATCCCCTAAGAACCTGACTGATATAACTACGCCGTTACGTACGATTAATTCGACTTCTTCTAAAGGATGCTTGGTGAATCTAGCCCACATCCTGGCGCCGATCTCCAGGCTGCCGTCTTTATTCGTGGCGACTCCCTTAATTATGGCGCAGTCAATGCGTGAAAAATCAGCTGCCGATAATCTTTTTGGCAACAATCTTACATCGATGATCTTCGACACTGTATTCCTTAAAGCAGCAACAGAAGAATCTTTATTAAGTAAGAGAAAATTGCGGTAATTGCCATCAAGGATTATGCCAAATTCTTCAGCAGCTGTTAAAAATTCCGGGAGTTTCAACGGATGCTGTCCGAAATAAGCGCGGCTTCTCTGGCAGGCCTCCTGATGGGATCCGGTTTCTAGTTCTGCTATTTCATGGCGCAGGATGTCATCAATAACAACCTGAAAAGCGAAGGATTCTGCTGTCCTGCCAAAAGGAGGGGCCCTCGACGCTAACCCCTCAAGGATAGCTATCTTAGCGGGTATAGTCGAAACATCTGCTGCCTTCCCGGAGACAGTTTCTCTAACCAGCTCTATTTCGGTTAAGGCCATATCTGGCCTTAACGATTTTAAGCTCTTAGCCAGGTATTTATAAAAATTCTTCCGCGCTCCTTTGCTGGGAACGGTTGTCTTTCCGTCAAGCCCTCCCGGGTAGGGGCCATTATCGTATTTTTGAGCCAATAGGCCAGAAATAACCTCCTCTAATTCCCCTGCCTCTACATGATAGGCATTCCTTCCACCTAAGGCATTATTCAATTCTCCGGCGCTTATACCGCAGTTCATCGCAAAATTAATCAGATTAAACCGCATCCTGTAGGCAACAATCCGTTCATTTTTTGCTTTAATAGTACCGGGCTGGCGATAAATCAATTCGAGGTATCTCTGGGGGATAGAATCTCTTAAAAGAGGAAGATGTTTCTCTAAACGCTGCTCGTCAATAAGTTCGATATAATAACCAACTATTCCCCAGGCATACTCTGCAGCAAGGTCTTTTTTATCAAGGACACCTTTCACAAAATCAAGTATTTCTTCAAGGAGCTGGACAAGCAAATCCTTGCTACCACTTTTTGATTTAGCATAGGAGGTATAAAAATTATCCGGATCACAACCAAGGAGAAGGCAATTCTTAAACAGCATGGTCAGGATGTCTTTCTCATAGTTGGGCTCAAGGAGGACTACCGCCCTCTCATTCTTGGAAAGGTTGGGCTTGAGAAAAGGTTCGCCTAAACCAATACAGATATCAATACTGCGCTGGATATTCCAGTATGCCTGGATCTTGTCGGCATCATGGAAGATTATTGCCTCTTCTGTCTGGGGGGCCCTTTCCTTAAGGTTACGGTGAGTAAGAACGATATGTATAATTTCTTTTATAATCCTGCCGCCGAACACTCCCTCTAAAATCCTTACTGCCAGGTTTGCGCTGTCCTCATGATGGTTATTAAGTGTCCCTGCAGAGTATCTTACCCTTGTAACGATTAAATGCTCCTCCGACGCAACATTAGATATATCATGTAGTAAGGCAGCATAAAGAATGGCTCTTAAGTTAATATTCTCATTGCTGCCTCTCCCCAGAAACAGATCTAAAACCGTATTAAAATCCTCTAAGGAATGCCTGAAACCATGCCTTATCTTATCCTCAAGATACGCCTGTGAATGATCCTGGGGAACATTCCTCTTTATCCTTCTTATAATCATCATGATTATTCTTATATATTCATCAGAAGGCTCTCCTAATCTCTCTAATTTTTTTATGATTTCATACAGAATATCGCGGTTTGAAGAAATTATTGAAGTAACTGTCCTTGGCCTCCTTGACCAAAAATCTTTAGCTTGAGCGGCCAGGCCTTTTATCTCTGTCGGCTGTGATTCATGGACATAAACAGAGTCCACTATTAGGAAACTATCTGTATCTTCTGAGGTAAACCTATAAGAAATAATCCAATTAACTTCACCTTCCGGGGTCAGGCCGCGGGCAACAGGATTCACCAAGGCAAGGGCCCTTATCCATATTTCTCTTAGTGCAGGCGGTCCACGGTAGCCCATTGAACCCTCAATCCATTCCAGATTGATATTATAGAGCCCCCTGGCTACTTTCAGGAAATTCGTGCCGACCCCATGTATGGGCAATGTAAGGATACCTGCGATATATTGGCTTATAGGGGTTATGGGGTGGGAAGATCGCTGGGTAGAGCTCTCGACTACTAAATCTAAAACACCCATTAACCTATCGGTTGCCTTGTCCAAAGGAGTAAGCCCCCCTGCAATCCCCCTAACCGCCACCAGCGTTGCATCATCATAACTTGGCCAAGTACAATAACCATTAACTACTCCCAGAACATCGTAAAGTTTATCTATCGA
>JAFGUY010000076.1 GCA_016938245.1 Candidatus Omnitrophota bacterium
TATCAAAGAACAAGGAACTTGCCACTGCTCTATACAATATTAAGTCGGAACGATTCAAAGCAAAACTGAGAAACTAACAAACTCCTGCAATTATATTATAACACTATTATTAATTAAGTAAACCGAAGAATTACCTTTTCTTCTGCGGAACTATTTTAATGGGAATCTCCCCTTTTCTAACTACCCCCATCTTCTCCCGCGCAATCTTCTCCTTATACACCGGATCACTCCCTATCCTGCTTAATTCCTGATGCAAAAGGGCGTTCTCTATATTAAGCCGCCTGATTTTATCTTCCAGATCCATATTTTTATCCCTTAAGCCCTGCATTTTTGCAAATCCCGGGATAAACAATATCAAAAGTACCGCTGCCACTGCAAAATAACCGAAAGCCTTTTTTAATGTAGCGAGCATTTATTTTCTGAATGATCTACCTGCGTAAACCGCCTTAGGCCCTAATTCCTCTTCAATCCTTAAAAGCTCGTTATACTTACAAAGCCTGTCAGTGCGCGAAAGCGACCCTGTCTTTATCTGGCCGCATCCTAACGCTACTGCCAGATGGGCAATGGTCGTATCTTCTGTTTCGCCTGAACGATGGGAGATAACCGCTTTGTATTTATTCTTTTTGGCAATATTTACTGTTTCGATTGTTTCAGAGAGCGAGCCGATTTGGTTTACTTTTATTAATATAGCATTGCCGATTTTCTCCGCAATCCCCTTTTTAAAGATCTTAGGATTGGTTACGAATATATCATCGCCAACCAGCTGTATCTTGTTTCCGAGTTCTACGGTAATGTCCTTCCATCCTTGCCAGTCATGCTCTGAAAGTCCGTCCTCAATAGAAAGAATAGGGTATTTATTCTGCCATTCTTCGTAAATCTTAATTAAATCCGCCGAACTTTTTTGCGCCCCGTCAAACTGATACTTACTCTCTTTGCAGAAAGAGCTTGCCGCGGGGTCTAAAGCAAGAAAGATATCTTTCCCCGGTTTATAGCCGGCTTTTTCAACTGCCTGTATTATCAAATCTAACGCTTCATGATTAGCCATAAGGTTCGGGGCAAACCCTCCTTCATCCCCCACTGAAGTAGATAGCTTCTTAGATTTAAGCAGGAATTTTAAATTATGGAAGACTTCGCAAGCCATCCTTAAAGCTTCATGAAAATTAGGCGCCCCTACAGGCATAATCATAAACTCCTGAACATCCAGATTATTATCCGCATGTAATCCGCCGTTTAAAATATTCATTAACGGGACCGGAAGCAGATTAGCTTTTTCTCCTCCTAGGAATCTGTATAAAGGCTGTTTCTTGAAAAAAGCCATAGCCTTAGCGCATGCCATAGAAACACCTAAAATAGCATTAGCCCCGAGGTTTGCCTTATTCTCGGTTCCGTCTAATTTTATAAGCAGCGCATCTATCTTATTAAAATCAGGAGTTAAACCCTTTATTTTTGAGGCAATTACGTTATTGACATTGCTGACTGCTTTTAATACGCCTTTTCCAAGGTAGCGTTTTTTATCTCCGTCTCTTAATTCCAAGGCTTCATTATCTCCGGTTGAGGCACCTGAAGGCACTGCTGCCCGGCCCAATACCCCATTATTCAGGATTACGTCGACTTCTATCGTAGGATTCCCGCGGGAATCCAAAATTTCGCGGGCTAATACTTTCTTGATCTTTGCCATTAAAGTTCCTCCTTATTATAATAATATGACTGGTTTAAAGTGGAATTATATTATACATAGCCAGATTAAGGCGTCAAGGGAAAATAAAAACGGGACAATTAAGTTGACATACCCTAAAACTTATGGTAATTTTAACACTTAAGATGGGAAAATTAAACTCAAGAAAAATTAAAATATTCCTAAAACTTCACTGGGTAGCCGTTGTTGCGATACTCCTTTTGATTATCATCGGCATCTCTTTTGTATTCTTTCTTTACAACGCTATCGTCTCCTGGAATACCTCCGACTCATACTTTAAGAAAACTGCCCTTGCCCAATACGGAATGTTCTTCTACATATTCCTGGTCTTGCATATAATCAGCATGCCTTTAAGCGTAATAGCCATGCTTTGGACTATGCGCGGCGGATATATGAGTTTTGCTAAAATGGGCAAAAAAGCAGTTGAGGGCAAGGATATTGCGATACAGTGGAAAGATGTTATTGGCATGGACGAAGCTAAAGAAGAAGCCATGGAAGTAATGCGCTTGATTACTGACCGCGCACACTTAAAGCGCATCGGCGGAAAAATCTTAAAAGGCATATTAATGATGGGGCCTCCGGGCTGCGGAAAGACTTATCTTGCTAAAGCTATTGCTACTGAATCAAATCTCCCTTTTATCGCAATGTCAGGATCCGAGTTTGTAGAGATGTTTGTAGGAGTCGGGGCAAGCCGCGTCCGCAAACTCTTCAAAAAGGCACAGCAGCTGGCTTATATTGAAGGCGGATGTATTATATTCATTGATGAACTGGATGCCGTAGGCGCAAAACGCTCTGGAATGGATTTTGGCGGAGCAAGAGAATCCAATTCTACGCTCAACCAGCTGCTTGTTGAGATGGATGGCTTGAAAGGCGAAGAACACAATATTGTAATTATTGGAGCTACTAACGCTCCGGAGAATTTTCTCGACAAAGCACTAGTTAGACCGGGAAGGTTTGACCGCAAAATTTATGTCCAGCTCCCTAACTTAGATGAACGCGAAAAATTAGTCCAATACTATTTAAAAGGGGTTAAATACGACTCTTCTGTAGATATAACCAGACTTGCAAGGTTAACTGTAGGAAACAGCCCTGCAGATATAGCGCACTTAATCCGGGAGGCTACTTTAATCGCCGTAAGAAACAAAAAAGAAGAAATTTCAATGAAGGAGATTACTGAAGCATATGACCGCGTAGAATTAGGCATAAAGCATAAGGTGGTATTTAATGAAGAGGAGCGTAAGAAAATCGCTTATCACGAAGCAGGGCACGCAATTACCATGTATTTCTTTGCCCCGCATTCAGATGTCTTCAAAGCAACTATCCTTGCCCGGGGAGGGGCGCTAGGATTTGTTATGCCGCAGGCGCGTGAAGAACTGCACATAGGAACCCGCGAACATTTCTTAGGAAACATAAAAGTAAGCCTTGGATCATATGCCGCAGAGAGATTGAAATTCAATACTACTACATCCGGGGTCAACCAGGATTTCCGGCATGCAATGATGAATGCCTACAATATGGTCTGGAAATGGGGCATGGGAAACTCCGGGTTGGTAGGCGACTACAGCTTGCTTGAAAAAATGGACCAGGAAGGCGGAATATTTAGAGGCGAAAGCTCATCCTATATCTCGGAAAAACTAAAAGAACAGCTTAATAACGATGTGCAGAAAATTCTAAATGATTGCTTAAAAGAAGTTGAAGTATTACTGCAAAAAGAATCTGCCCTTCTTGAACGTTTTGCGCAAGAACTGCTTGCCAAAGATGAACTTAACTATGACGAAATTGAAACTATCTTCAAAGAATTCGGCAAGGTCCGCCCTCTTACTGCTTAATATCATCCCTTTCGTTTTATGCGGCTGTTTCTCTCCCAAAGAGCATACTTATAAAGAAGAGGAAATACCTCAAATTATAGAGAAAATCTGTAAAGAGGAATACGGGCTGAATGTCGTAACTAAACGCGCAGAGAACACCCTATGGATTTATGCGCCTATGGAGCGGATTCTTCATAAAGATTACGGGACAACCCCGGATAAGATATTTGACGAAGATATGTCTGGTAAACTAAGAGATATCCTAATAACTACCGGGCGGGTATTAATGAGCTCTGACAATACTCCGGCTTTTTTCGGGATTTTAGCTTCAGATACAAATCTGGGCATAAACTATACACTTATTGGAAATACATTAGATATGCGGATGTCCTACTCAGGTTTTATACCCTGGACCGAATCCAACCGAAGGTATATAATAAAATTTGAGCAAGCGCCCCAAGCTATCGGAGATACCAGCGGATTACATTTTAACCCTTATAATGTTGATATGGCTGATTTTTTAGCGCTTCAGATCTCTCAAAGGATAGGCTGGCATTTTCAAAATGAAAGAATAAAAGAATATTTCAAGGTTGAAAGATCCGAAGGGAAATTTGAAAATGGCACTTTTTATTTTGACTACTATATTGAAGAGATTTCCAGGCCTAAGCAGAAAATAAAAATAAGAGATGAAATACTGGGTATTGTATCCTATTGCCTTAAGACTTACGGATTTGAAGATTTTTCTACAGTGATGCTTACTGATTTACGCGCGCAGGAAAAACTATATTACCCCAAAAAAGAAATTTTAAGCTGGCCTACCGAATTTTAACTAAGACCTTCCTGCCTTTTATTTTTAACTTGCCCTTAACAAACGAACCTATAGTTTTAGGATAAAGCTTATGCTCTATTTTATGGATTCTTTCTTCCAATGATTCTAATGTATCTTTATCTGTAATCTTTATCTCTCTCTGTAGGATTATGGGCCCGTGATCCATCTCTTCGTCTACAAAATGCACGGTAACACCAGTTACCTTTACCCCGTAATCAAAAGCATCCTTTATTGCATTAGCCCCTTTAAAAGAAGGCAGAAGCGAAGGATGAATATTAATAATCTTATTTTTATAAGCAGTTACAAACCTAGGGCTTAGAATACGCATAAACCCTGCCAACGCAATAAGACCTATTTTATTTTCCTTTAAGTGTTTAATCACCCTCTCTTCAAAAGCCTCTTTAGTGCTAAATATATCCGGCCTTACCAAGGCAGTTTTAATCTTCAATTTCTTAGCCTTAAAAACTACCGGCGCATGAGGGTTATCGCAGACTAAAAGCGAAAGAACAGCATTTTTTAACCTGCCCCCTTTCACCGCTTTAGCAAGCGCAAGAAAATTACTTCCTCTCCCCGAAGCAAATACCGCTATATTTGTTTTCATGATTTTATTGTCTTCATCGGGCATACCGCAACACAGGCACCGCATGAAGTACACTTATTATAATCTATTACCGCTATATTGTCTATTACATGTATTGCATCAAATTTACAGGCCTTCTCGCACAACTTACAGGCAATACACCCTACAGGACAGACTGACTTCGTATCTTTGCCGGCATCATAAGAGCTACAGGCGACAAAAACATTATGCGTTTCAGGGACAAGAGTAAATAATTTCTTTGGGCAAATCTCAACGCATTTATTACACGCTTTGCATTTATCTTTATCAATAACAGGCAGCCCTGCCTCCGACATAGTAATCGCGCCAAAAGGGCAGGCCATTACACAGCTTCCAAAGCCTAAACATCCGTAGACACAGCTTTTTTGACCCCCTAAAACTAAATTCGCTGCCGCGCAATCTTCTATCCCGTTATATATAAATCTATCCTTTACCTTAATCCCGCCGGCGCAATGCAGTATTGCCGTCTTTTTGGCACTTTTCTTAAACTCAACACCCAGGATCTTAGAAATCTTAATTTTGCTATCTTCTTCGGCAACCGTACATTTGTCTACATCGCATTTTCCTTCTATAAGCGCTTCGGCTAAGCCGGAACAACCGCCCATTCCGCAGGCGCCGCAGTTTGCTCCCGGAAGGTTATTTTGTATTTTATCAACCCTGGGGTCAGCAGATACGCAAAACTTCTTGGCAGCTAAGGAAAGGCCTACTCCGAATAGAATGCCCAAACCCCCTAATGCTATTATTGGATATAATATTTCCATAGTTTAAAGCTTGAAGCCGCTGAAGCCCATAAAGGCAAGGCTCATAATTGCGGCAACAATAAAAGCAATCGGTATCCCCTTCATGCTTAAATGAGTATCCGTAAATTCAAGCCGCTCGCGGATGCCGGACATAAGTAAAAGTGCTACACAAAACCCTATTCCGGCAAAAAAAGCCTGAATAATCGAATAAATAATACCAATAAATACGGGTGTCCCCGGCACAAAGAATTCATTCATATTTAGAATCGCCACACCCAAGACAGCGCAATTTGTAGTAATAAGCGGAAGATATATGCCTAATGCCTTATATAGAGGCGGAGAATTCTTACGGATTATCATTTCAATAAGCTGCACAAAAGCAGCAATAATAAGGATAAAGAATATCGTTCTTAGGTAAACTATATTTAACGGCACCAATACAAAGGCATAAACTAAAGATGTAAGCAGGGCGGAAAATACCATTACAAAAATAACCGCTATCCCCATTGAAATTGCTGCTTTTGTATGGCGGGAAACACCCAAAAACGGGCATAGCCCCAGAAATTTCGATAGGATAAAATTATTGATAAAAACCATACTTATAGCTATTGCTATAATTTTACTTATCTCCATTTACTCTCCGTTATTTCTTAGTTATACCTAACAACCTGGTTAATCCTATCAAAAGCCCCATTGTAAGAAGCGCTCCGGGAGCAAGTATCATAACCAGAATAAATTCATTTTCTTTCAGCAATCCGAATCCGGCGATACTTCCTGAACCTAACAATTCCCTTATAAAAGCAATAATACTTATGCCTAAGGTAAAACCGATACCCATCCCTAACCCGTCAAAAATAGAAGGTAAAATCCGGTTACGGGAAGCAAATGCCTCTGCCCGGGCCATAATAATGCAGTTGACTACGATTAAAGGTATAAAAATACCCAAAGACTTGCCCAGAGCCGGCAAATAAGCTTTAATCGTAAGTTCGCAAAGAGTAACAAAAGTAGCAATAATAACTATATAGGCAGGGAGGCGTATTCTGGCGGGAATAAAATTACGCAGGCCAGAGATTATCAGGTTAGAAAAAACCAAAACAAATGTTGCTGCCACACCCATGCCCAAAGCATTAAAAAGCGAGGTAGATACTGCCAGCGTAGGGCATAGGCCTAAGATTAAACCAAACGTAGGATTAAGGACGGTGATGCCTTTGCTAAATTCTTTAAAAAGGCTTTTCATAATATAAATCCTCGTATAATAGTATTACTGTTAATAATATAGTTTTCTATATAAAGAAACGAATTTCTTTGAAAATTAAGAGAGACCCTGCTAAA
>JAFGUY010000010.1 GCA_016938245.1 Candidatus Omnitrophota bacterium
TAGGGCACGCATAAGTGTCAAGCTTGTTTCGGAAATAGGTGTGGGGACTGTTGCTGCCGGCGTGGCAAAAGGCCATGCAGATATGATTTTAATCTCCGCAGGAGACGGAGGCACAGGGGCATCCCCGATTAGCTCTATAAGATATGCCGGCTTGCCTTGGGAATTGGGATTATCTGAAACACATCAGACATTGCTCTTGAACAACCTTCGTTCAAGGGTACGTATACAGACTGACGGACAGATGCGCACAGGAAGGGATGTGGCAGTTGCTGCGTTATTGGGAGCGGAAGAATTCGGTTTTTGCTCTGCAGTACTGGTAGTAATCGGTTGCGTTATGCTCAGGCATTGCCATTTGAATAATTGCTCTGTGGGTGTGGCCACTCAGGATGATATTCTGCAAAAGAGGTTTAAGGGTAGGCCGGATTATGTCGTTAATTATTTTAATTTTGTCGCCGAAGAATTAAGGGAAATTATGAGCAATCTCGGGTTAAGGTCAATAGATGAGATGGTTGGAAGGTCTGATCTACTTGAGTTAAACAGGGAAATTGCCCCTTTAAAATCCAGGGATCTTGACTATTCCAGGATTCTTTACCGTCCGAAACTCCCGGATAGCGTAGGCAGGTATTTTCAATTTAAACAGGATAGCGCCCTGGATGCGGTATTGGATATCAAGCTTATAGAGCAAAGCCGTAGTTCTATCAAAGAGAATAAGCCTGTAGTTATTGCCAGCGAAATAAATAATACTAACCGTTCTGTCGGTGCTATGTTAAGCGGTGAAGTATGCCGTATTTGCGGAGATGGCGTTCTCCTTGAGGACTCTATAAGATGCAAATTCCTCGGGATAGCCGGGCAGAGCTTCGGAGCTTTCTTAGCCAAGGGCATTACATTTGAACTTGAAGGGATGAGCAATGATTATGTAGGTAAGGGTATATCAGGGGGGAAGATTATAATTTATCCCTATAGAAGCTCCTTTTTTAAGCCGGATGAAAATATAATTATAGGAAATACAGCTTTTTACGGAGCAATATCTGGCGAAGCTTACATAAGCGGGGTGGCAGGAGAGAGATTCTGTATCAGGAATTCCGGTTTATACGCGGTTGTGGAGGGAGTAGGAGACCATGGCTGCGAGTATATGACCGGGGGAAGGGTAGTAGTGTTGGGAGAAACAGGAAGGAATTTCGGTGCGGGGATGTCCGGAGGCATAGCCTATGTTTATGACCGGAATAAGAATTTTAAAGATAAATGTAATATGGATATGGTCGAACTGGATAAAATAAAAGACGAGGATTTAGATACTATATATCACCTTTTGCATAACCATTTAAAATATACCCAAAGCAGGAAAGCAAAAGCGGTAATTGAGGATATCCGCAATGAGACTAGAAATTTTGTAAAAGTTATACCTATAGAATACAAAAGGATACTTGAAGGCGTTAAGATTGAACAGAAGCTTGACTTAATGGAGAAATCTGATGGGTGACCCAAGGGGGTTCTTGAAGCTGGTCAGGCAGGGTAATTCTTATAGGGAAGCCTGCGAGAGAATTAAAGACTATAAGGATATTGTCGTGCTGCGAACAGATGATAAAGCGCAAGACCAGGCGTCACGTTGCATGGATTGCGGTACTCCTTTTTGTCATGCAGGTTGTCCTGTAGGAAACTATATTCCCGAGTGGAATGATTTTATGTTCCGCGGAAAATGGAATGAGGCGGTAGAACTTCTTGAAGCGACTAACAGCCTGCCTGAAATCACCGGGAGAGTTTGCCCGGCATTATGCGAATATTCCTGCGTTTTAGGGTTAAACGATGACCCCGTAACTATACGCGATAATGAGCTCTCTTTGGTAGAATACGGTTTTAAGAACAATTTAATCAGGCCCGCTAAAGTCAATAGAAAAACAGGTAAAAAAATTGCGGTGGTAGGTTCTGGTCCGGCGGGGTTATCTTGCGCGGCACTTCTTAATAGGGCGGGGCATAATGTTACTGTTTTTGAACGGGATAGCGCTATCGGTGGGATTCTTCGTTTCGGCATTCCGGATTTTAAACTTGAAAAAGATATCTTAGATAGGCGCATTAATTTATGGGCTAAAGAAGGGGTTATCTTTAAGGCGAATATGTGTGTGGGGAAATATTATCCGGTTGTTAAGTTAATCGAAGGTTTTGACGCAATTTGTCTTGCCTGCGGTTGCCGGGTGCCCAGGGATTTAAATATAGAAGGCAGGTCTTTAAAAGGCGTATATTTTGCAATGGATTATCTTACACAGTCTAATCTTCGCGTATCCAAAAAGAGAATACCGAAAGAAAAACTTATTGATGCTAATGGGAAAAATGTTGTGATTATAGGCGCAGGGGATACGGGATCTGATTGTGTGGGTATTGCGCACCGCCAGAAAGCCGCCCGCGTAGTACAAATTGAAGTATTATCCCGCCCTCCTGAATGCCGTACAAAAGCCTACCCTTGGCCCGATTATCCGGTTATTTTAAAAAATTCCACCAGCCATGAGGAAGGCGGGGAACGGCACTGGTCGGTGCTGACTAAGAAGTTTATCGGGGAAAACGGGAGGGTAAGCAAATTATCCTGTGTTAAGGTTGAGTTTTCTCTTCAGGAAAATAACTCTTGTTTAGCAATAAAAGAGATCCCCGGAAGTGAATTCTATATTAAAGCGGATTTAGTTATAATTGCAGCAGGGTTCCTGCATCCTGAACATGATGGATTGCTGAAAGATTTAAAAATAGAATTAGATAAGCGCGGGAACGTCTTAACCAATGAGAATTTCGCTACATCAGCCGGTAAAATATTCTGCGCAGGCGATATGCGCCGCGGGCAATCACTGGTTGTCTGGGCTATATCAGAAGGAAGGCGTTGTGCTTACGAAATAGACAGGTTTCTTATGGGGAATAGTAATTTAGCGCAAATATAGACAGGAGCGTTTAATATGATAAGCACGGGTATTAAAGGTTTGGATAATGTCATTACGGGGTTAAGGGCAGGGGATAATGTAGTCTGGCAGATTGATAATGTCGATGACTATATCGATTTGGTTAATCCATTCGTCGAGCAGTCGCTAAAGGAAAATAAGAAAGTAATCTACATTAGGTTTGCCGCGCATAAAGAGTTGCTCAAGCCTTCTAAAAAGATAAAGCGTTATGAATTAAACGCCGGCGCAGGGTTTGAATCTTTTACCGCCCGGGTAAATAATATTATTACGGAAGAAGGGGAAGGGGCTTATTATGTTTTTGATTGTTTATCCGAACTGCTTTTAGCCTGGGCAACCGATCTTATGATGGGTGATTTCTTTATGCTCACCTGCCCGTATCTTTATGAGCTTAAAACAGTAACTTATTTTTCTATATTGCGCAATAACCACTCTTTTAAATCTATAGCCCGTATACGCGAAACTACGCAGCTATTGCTGGATGTTTACCATTGTGAAGGCAGCTCTTATATTCATCCTCTAAAGGTGTGGAACCGTTATTCACCGACTATGTTCCTGCCGCACTTAAGAAAAAATGACCTTTGTATCCCCATTACTGATAGCGTAAATGCTGCCAAGCTTTTTTCTCATATTAGAGAAAAGGGTGTAGAAAATGCCAAACGTAATCTTGATTACTGGGATCGTTTATTCCTGCAGGCAGAAGAACTTATTAAGGATAACGCCCCTAAACTGAAGATTCAGGAAACCTTAGCGAAGCTCTGTAGCATAATGATCTCTAAGAATAAAAAGATACTCGCTTTGGCTATGCGCACCTTCTCGCTGAAAGAGCTTATAGAGATAAAGTCCCGTTTAATCGGCACAGGTTTTATCGGCGGCAAGACCGTTGGTATGCTTATAGCCAGGAAGATACTTTCTCAAGAACTTGCCGAATGGAAGGATTTATCCGAGCCTCACGATTCGTTCTATATCGGTTCAGATATATTTTATTCCTATATAGTGCATAACCGTTGGTGGAAACTGCACATGCTGCAGAAAACCGAAGAAGGGTATTTTAATGCGGCAAGGTCTCTAAAGGAAAAGATGCTTTACGGAGTCTTCCCCGAAGAGATTATGGAGCATTTCCAGCAGATTATCGAATATTTCGGGTCCTCTCCGATTATAATCCGCTCCAGTTCTCTTCTCGAGGATGATTTTGGTAATGCTTTCGCCGGTAAATATGAGAGTATTTTTCTGGCTAATCAGGGAAGCCCCGAACAAAGGTATATACCCTGAAAAAAGCGTAAAATGACACTTTTTTTGAGCCTTGTCGTCGGAGCAGATTTATGAAAATTTTGCAAACTGCTAAAAATCA
>JAFGUY010000011.1 GCA_016938245.1 Candidatus Omnitrophota bacterium
ACTCCTTTGGTCTTGCATCCGGGCTTCGGAATTGCCATGGAAGCGGGGGTAATATATTTTCTATTACTTTTACGTAGGTCAGTAAAATAGCAGGAGTTAAAGATGAAAAATAGGATAGCTAATATAAAAAGAAAAACCAAAGAAACGGATATTTCTCTAAAGCTTAATATCGATGGAAGCGGGAGGGCCAAGATCGATACCGGTATCGGCATATTAGACCATATGCTGGAGCTCTTTGCTTTTCACGGGCTGATGGACTTGGATATAAAAGCCAAAGGAGACCTTAAGGTAGATATACACCACACTAATGAGGATATAGGGATTGTTTTAGGCCAGGCCTTTAAAAAGGCATTGGGAGATAAGAAAGGTATAAAGAGGTTTGGTTCTTCCTCTGTCCCTATGGAAGAAGTAGTTGCTACTGTGGTAGTTGATATAAGCGGCAGGCCGACGCATAGTTTTATCTTAGAAAAACCGGATACAGTTACAGAAGCTTGCGATGGTTATGCATTGAAAGACGCCGGGCATTTCTTTGAAGGGTTAGCTAAACAGATGGGGATAAACATTAATATAAAAGTCAGCCCTGTAAACAGTGATTTGCATACTACGCTTGAGCCTGTTTTTAAAGCCTTAGGCATAGCTTTGGACCAGGCAACTCAAGTTGACCCCAGAAGGAAGGGTATTCCTTCTACAAAGGGTGTTATTGACTAGGCCTATGGTTGCCCTTATTGACTACGGGATGGGAAATATCCATAGCGTTAAAAAAGCGCTTGAGATCTGCGGCGGAAAAGTCTTAGTTACTAATAATCCTGAAGATGTTTTAGCTGCCGAGAAAATTGTTTTACCCGGAGTAGGTGCATTTGATGATGCGATGCGCGAGTTAGAAAAACAGGGATTAGCTTTGGTTATAAAAAATGCGGTAAAAAACAATAAGCCCTTTTTGGGGATTTGCTTAGGCATGCAGCTTCTGTTTGAAAAAAGCGAGGAGGCAAAGGCAAAGAAGGGTTTAGGCATATTAAAGGGAGTGGTGAAGAAAATACCAAAGGGAGATTTTAAGGTTCCGCATATGGGATGGAATCAGATAAAAATAAATAAAGAAGATAACTGTCCTTTATTGGACGGTATTATAGACGGCGCTTACGTTTATTTCTGCCATTCGTATTATCCGGTGCCGCATGAAATAAAAGTTATCGCCGCAACAACCGAACATGGCATTAACTTTACAAGTATTGTCCATAAAAAAAGCGTGTACGGCGCGCAGTTTCACCCTGAGAAGAGTCAGGGTGTTGGCCTTAAAATTATAGATAATTTTTTAAAAGTATGCTGATAATCCCGGCGATAGATTTAAAAGACGGAGCTGTAGTAAGATTTGTTCAGGGCAGGTTTAATAAGAAGGTTTACTCCAATGATCCGGTTAAAGTTGCCCGGCAGTGGGTAAGCCAGGGCGCTCAATTTCTGCATATCGTAGACCTAGACGGTGCATTTAGCGGGTCCCCTAAGAATTTAAAGTTGCTTAAAGAAATTGTAAAAGCGGTATCTGTCCCGGTAGAGTTTGGCGGAGGAGTAAGGAATTTACAGGCAGTAAAAGATATACTTAAGATAGGTGTAGCAAAGGTTGTGCTTGGGACTAAAGCTGTGGAGGATGAGGCTTTCTTAAAAAAAGCCTTCTTAAATTTTAAACACAGGATTATTGTAGGCGTTGACGCTAAAAAAGGAAAAGTTATGGTCAGGGGCTGGAAAAAAGGTTATAAGAATACCGACGCTGTAAAATTCTGCCTGTCTTTGAAGAAAACCGGTTTTAACGAAATAATCTACACCGATACCTTAAAAGACGGGACTTTGCAAGGGCCGAATATAAAAGAGATAAAGAAGATATTAAAGGTTACGGGCCTTAAGGTGGTTGCTTCAGGGGGAATATCTAAATTAGGTGATTTAGGCAAGTTAAGAAAACTGGAGAAGGAAGGCTTGAAAGCGGCAATAATCGGCAAAGCCCTTTATGAAGGGAAGTTTACTTTGTCTCAGGCTTTAAAATTCTCCTAAAAAAAGGGGGTAGCATGTTGCGTAAAGTATTTTTAGGGTTAATAACAGTTGCGTTTTTGGTTTCTTTGAGCGGTTGCGCTACTTTTGGGAAAAAGAAGGATTTAGAGACTCAGGGATTAAAAAACGAGATTTCCGCTTTAGAGACGCAGTTACAGAATAAAGACCGTGAAATACTTACTCTTAGAGAAGATTTAGACAGGGTAATGCAGGAAAGAATAGTCCCTGTTAAAGAGCAGGTTAGTATTGAGCCAAAATCTAGGCCTAATGCCAAGCAGGTACAAATGGCCTTAAGGAACGCAGGTTATAACCCCGGAAAGATTGACGGGCGCATGGGTAAACAGACCCGTGAGGCAATCAGGTCATTCCAGGGTGCGAACAATCTTGTTGCCGACGGTAAAGTAGGAAAAAAGACCTGGGAGTTGTTAAGGAATTATCTGGAGAAGAAGGCAAAATAAATGCTTGCCAAACGAATCATCCCCTGTCTTGATATTAAAGATGGCAGGGTGGTTAAAGGTGTAAAGTTTGTGGGTTTAAAAGACGCCGGAGACCCGGTTGAAGTAGCTAAAGCCTATGATGCCCAAAAGGCGGATGAGCTTACTTTTCTTGACATAACCGCAAGTTTTGAGAAGCGTAAAACACTCTGCGGACTGGTAGAAAGAATCGCTTCCAATATTTTTACGCCTTTTACTGTCGGCGGCGGGGTTGCGGATATTGATGATATACGTGACCTCTTAAATGCCGGTGCGGAAAAAGTATCCGTAAATACTCAGGCAGTCAAATTTCCGCAATTATTATCGGATGCTGTGAAAAAGTTTGGCAGCCAGTGTATAGTGCTGGCGATTGATGCGAAGAAATGTTCCTTAGGCTGGGAAGTTTATATAAACGGCGGCCGGACTCCTACGGGCATAGATGCTTTGGAATGGGCAAAAAAAGGGGCAGGTTTAGGCGCCGGAGAGATACTCTTAACGAGTATGGATTTTGACGGGACTAAGGATGGTTACGATTTAGATTTAACTGATGCGGTATCTAAAGCAGTAAATATACCGGTTGTTGCTTCAGGCGGCGCAGGAAAGCTTGAAGATTTTTACAATTGTTTCGCGAAAACTAAAGCCGATGCAGCTTTAGCCGCCTCAATTTTTCATTACGGAGAGTATTCTGTGGGAGAGGTAAAAGAATATTTAAGGGAGAAAGGTATTTTAATAAGGCTATGAAAGATAAGAAAAAGTTTAATATCAATTCCTTAAAGTTTGACCAGAAAGGTTTGATCCCGGCGATTGTGCAGGATTATAAGACTAAAGAAGTGCTTATGGTCGCTTACATGAATAAGGAGTCTTTGCGCTGGACGCTAAAGACAGATAAAACGTGTTTTTGGTCGCGTTCGCGTAAAGAATATTGGGTGAAGGGCCAGACTTCAGGGTGCTTCCAGTTTGTTAAATCCGTATTTTATGATTGCGATATGGACACGCTTTTAATTAAAGTCAGGCAAGTAGGAGCTGCCTGCCATACAGGTAAAAGGTCCTGTTTTTACAGATGTATACCCCGAATTTAAAAGAGTTCTTAAAATTAAGCAGGAAGAATAACGTTATCCCGGTTTATAAGGAGATAAACGCTGATCTTGATACACCGGTCTCCGCATTCCTTAAAATAAGAAATAACGGTTATGCTTTTTTGCTGGAGTCGGTGGAGGGGCAGGAAAAGCTTGCGCGTTATTCTTTCTTAGGCGTAGCTCCGGGTTTAATATTTAAGTCTAAAGGAAGAAGTATTGAAATAACTTATGCCTCGGGTAAACGCAGGAAGTTCTTAACCAATTCTTCTCCTCTAGACGAGGCAAAAAATATCATGCGTGAATTTAAAAGCCCGCGCCTTAAGGGCCTTCCGCGTTTTTCAGGAGGGTTAGTCGGGTTTATCGGTTATGATATGGTAAGGTTTTTTGAAAAGATACCGGATAAGAATCGTGATGAGCTTAACCTGCCGGATTGCGTGCTTATGCTCATGGATACGATTCTGGTATTTGACCATGTTAAACATACGATAAAAATAGTGAGTAACGCTATATTGCCTAAAAAACGCAATCTTTCGTTAGTTGAGAGGTCAAGGATTTATAATAATTCTTTAAAAAGAATAGATAGGCTATACGCGCAGTTCTGCCGGCCTTTTAAGGAAAAGGATCTTTTAAACGGCAAGAAACCGGCTGGTAGCCCTTCTTCTAATTTCACCAAGAAAAGATTTGAGAGAATAGTTACTCAAGCAAAAAAATACATTAAAGAAGGTGATATCATTCAGGTTGTCTTATCGCAGCGTTTTACAATAAAGATCGATAAGGATCCGTTTACTATTTACAGGTCTTTGCGTAGCCTAAACCCCTCGCCCTATATGTATTTTTTAAGATTAAAAGAACTGACCTTTGTAGGCGCTTCTCCTGAAATGCTGGTACGTTGCGAAGACGGAATAATCCAGACCCGGCCGATTGCCGGGACTAGGCCGCGGGGGAAGGACGAGAAAGAAGATGCGCAATTAGCTTCCGAGTTGATTAAAGACAGGAAAGAGCGCGCAGAACATCTTATGCTTGTAGATTTAGGCAGGAATGATTTAGGGAGAGTAAGCCGTACCGGCAGTGTGGCTTTGAACGAGTTTATGAATATTGAAAAATATTCTCATGTAATGCATCTGGTAAGCGAGGTAAAGGGGATACTCGATAAAAACCGCTACGATATTTATGATGTCTTAAAATCAACTTTTCCTGCGGGGACAGTATCAGGAAGCCCTAAGATCCGGGCAATGGAGATAATCGACGAATTAGAGAATACCTGCAGAGGGCCCTATGCGGGTTGTGTGGGGTATTTTAGTTTCTTACATAATATGGATACTTGTATTACTATAAGGACAATATTAATCAAAGGAAAAAAGGCTTATGTTCAGGCCGGGGCAGGAATCGTAGCGGATTCTATTCCTCATAGGGAATATACCGAGACAGTAAATAAGGCCAGGGCT
This sequence comes from Candidatus Omnitrophota bacterium, assembly GCA_016938245.1. Classification (GTDB taxonomy): domain Bacteria; phylum Omnitrophota; class Gorgyraeia; order Gygaellales; family Profunditerraquicolaceae; genus Sherwoodlollariibacterium. The sequence continues at coordinate 5,029 of JAFGUY010000011.1, forward strand.
TTAATAGAAGCAATTACTAACTAATAAGGAGGAAGTAGATGGCATTGCGTATAAGGTTAAGAAGAATCGGCAAAAATCCTAAAGGAAAACCGCATTTTAGGATTTCAGTCTTGGATGAGCGCAAAGGACGGGATGGAAGAGTCCTGGAAGAATTAGGATTCTACAGCCCTTTAACCGGAGAATCAAGGGTAAATAAAGAAAAGGCTAAAGCATGGATTAAAAATGGCGCCCAGCCTTCGGTTACGGTAAAAAATTTATTAAAACAAACTATCAGGCAGGAGGGATAAAAAATGCAGCCACAGGCAGCTAATCCAATAATGAATTTAGCTCCATTAACGCTTATATTTGTAATCTTTTACTTTATGCTTATCAGGCCGCAGAGGCAGAAGGAAAAAGAACACCAGAAGATGTTAGGCAATATGGCCAAAAACGATGAGGTGGTTACTACCGGCGGGATACACGGGACGATTATTAATGTTAAAGATAAAACAGTTACCTTAAGGATAGACGAAAACGTCAAGATAGAGATTGAAAAGAATTGTATAGCCTATATTAAGAAGGGTTAAAGCAAGCCCTTTGGAGAGATTATCGATGGAGAAGAGAGTTTTATATAAGTCTATTTTTATTATCGCAGTTATAGCCCTGTGTGCTTATTTTGCCTTTCCTTTTGAAAAAAGGATAAATTTAGGGCTGGATTTACAGGGTGGTATGCAGCTTTTGCTAAAAGTAGATACCGCTAATATCCCTGATAGTTCCAAAGAGGCGGTTACGGATTTGGCGATTGAGAAATTAAGAAGCAGGATTGATGACCTTGGGGTAAGCGAGCCCTCTATACAAAGGCATGGGATCGATGAAATACTGGTTCAGCTCCCCGGTATAGCCGATAGAGAACGCGCGTTATCCAAGCTCGGGCAGACAGGGCTTTTAGAGTTTAAAATAGTCTCTTCGGATATAGAGAAGTTAAGGTTGGCTTTAAGCGGGAATATCCCGGACGGGTATGAGCTTAAATACACCAAAGATGATTCCGAACCTTTGCTTCTTGAGAAAGAGGCGGTGTTATCAGGAGATGCATTGAGCGATGCGATGGTAAGTTTTAGCCAGGCTGATTTTGGCGGACAAGTTGTCTCTTTGCGTTTTAACAGCGAGGGCGCAAAGAAATTCGCACAGGTTACTGCGGCAAATGTAGGAAGAAGGCTGGCGATCGTCCTTGACGGGAAAGTGCAGTCTGCGCCGAATATAAGAGAAGCTATTCCCTTGGGAGAAGCGGTTATTACCGGGCATTTTACCATTGAGCAGGCGCAGGATTTAGCAAAAATACTTAAACACGGAAAATTACCGGCGGCAATTATTGTAGAAGAAGAGAGGACTATTGGGCCGCTTTTGGGAAAAGATTCAATTGCTAAAGGCATTAACGCAACGCTTGTAGGTATTGTTCTGGTTTTGCTATTTATGGTAGTTTACTATTTACTCGCCGGGATTGTTGCGGATATAGCTTTAGTTTTGAACCTTTTAATGATTTTAGGGTGCTTGGGGATGCTCCCTTATTTATTCGGGGCTTCGGTTGCTACTTTAACCTTGCCCGGCATTGCAGGCGTGATTCTGTCTTTAGGCATGGCTGTAGATGCAAATGTTTTAATTAATGAACGTATTCGCGAAGAACTTTCTTTGGGCAAGAGCCTGCGGAGCGCCATATCCAACGGCTATTCCCGTGCATTTACCGCGATACTTGATTCAAATATCACTACCCTCTTTGCGGCAATTATACTTATTTCTATCGGGACAGGTGCGATTAAGGGGTTCGGAGTAACTTTGACTATCGGTATCATCGCGAGTATGTTTACCGCGATAGTAGTAACCCGCACCATACTAGAGATTCTTCTTGCGCTTAGGGTACTTAAAAATTCTCTTCCTATGCTTAAATTAATCGGCGAGACAAAATTTAATTTTATCAGCAAACGCAGGATATTTTATTTTATTTCTTTAGCCGTAATTATCACAAGTTTAGTTTTTTACTTTAAGAAAGGGAGCGATGTTTACGGCATTGATTTTGCCGGAGGGCAGGTTCAGGAGTATAGCTTTAAAGATGCGCCGGATATAGATAAGCTGCGCAGCGTCCTTAATGAGGTTGGCTTAGGCGGGGCAATTATACAGCAATTTAAAGAGAACCCTAAGATAGTTTCCATACGCACAAACGAAGATAAATCCGGCGAACTTCTTTTAAAGCTTAAAGATGCCCTTCCGGGAAACAATATTGAAGTTTTAAAAATTGAGAGCGTAGGGCCGGTTGCCGGCAAGCATTTAAGGAATAAAGCGGTTTGGGCTTTGATCTGGGCATTGATTGTTATATTGATTTATATGGCTTTCAGATTTAAGCATTTTAACTTTGCCTTTGCCGGGATAGTGGCGCTTATACATGATGTGATCGTAGCTTTAGGTTTTCTGATTATAACCGGCCGTTCAATTGACCTTTTAAGTATTACCGCCTTTCTTACTATAGCCGGTTATTCTATCAATGATACTATTGTTATATACGATCGTGTAAGGGAGAATATGCGGTTAAACCGGAAGCTTAGCCTTTATGAGCTTATTAATTTAAGCGTAAACCAGACGCTCTCCAGGACTATACTTACTACCGGCCTTACTTTGCTGGTGGTAGTAGCTATATTTATATACGGCGGCGCAGTATTGAATAATTTTGCCTTTACACTATTGGTAGGATTTATCGCCGGTGTATACTCTACTGTTTTTATCGCCTCGCCGCTTGTTCTGGCATTAGGTAAAAGAGGCCCTAATAATATTAAGATAAAGGCATAATTTTTACCTTTACCTCTACCTCTACCTATTTCCGGGTAATATTATAAAGATGTTTGAATCCCTGAAGCTATATGTAGGGTTAATTATAGATTTAGAGCGCTTATTTCTTAATCTTGTTGAGTTTGGCTACAAGAGGCAGGAGAGTGTTTTAGAAGAAGGTGATTTTTCCCGCCGGGGAGGTATAATTGATATCTTCCCTTACTCCTTCGAACTACCTATCCGCATAGAACTTGAGGATAATTTAATCTCTTCAATCAGGACATTTAACCCCTCTAATGCAAAACTTTTTTGGGAGCACAGAATAGTTATTATTCTTCCCTATAAAAGGCATGCTGCCCTTAAGGGTACTCCTATTACTGAAGATTTTCCTCTTACAAATTTTATAGATTTAAATACCGGAGATTATGTTGTTCATAACCAGCATGGTATCGGAAAGTTCCTGGGATTAAATAAGATTACGGTCCGGGGAAATAGCGAGGACCATCTGGTTATTGAATACGACAGACAGGAAAAGCTCTTTGTGCCGGTTTCTTCAATGCATCTGGTACAAAAGTATTTTGCTTTTCAAATACACAGGCCAAAGCTTAACCGGTTAGGAAGCAAAGAGTGGCAGAGGGTTAAGGCGCGCACGCGCAAAGGGGTACAAAAGCTGGCTTGGGAACTTTTAACCCTTCAGGCTATGCGCCTTGCAACTAAAGGCTTTAAATACGCTAAGGATGCGGATTGGCAGAAAGAGTTTGAAGAGAGCTTTCCTTATGATGAAACCCCGGATCAGCTAAAAGCTGTTAAAGAGGTCAAAGAGGATATGGAATCAGGAAAGCTTATGGACAGGCTTTTATGCGGTGATGTAGGGTATGGCAAGACAGAGGTAGCAATGCGCGCGGCATTTAAAACGGTGATGGAAGGAAAACAGGTAGCCTACCTTGTGCCGACAACAATTTTAGCCGAACAGCATTACCAGAATTTTTCCCTGCGGCTTAAGAAATTCCCTTTTAATATAAAGCTTCTCTGCCGTTTCAGGACCCAGAAAGAGCAGAAGGATACGGTTCTTGGCCTTAAGGGCGAAAGCGTTGATATTGTTATCGGGACGCATCGTCTTTTATCGGATGACGTTGAGTTTAAAGACCTTGGGCTTGTAATTATTGATGAAGAACAGCGTTTTGGTGTAAGGCATAAGGAGAAATTAAAGAGGCTTAAAACCAGCACTAATATTATTACGCTTACGGCAACCCCCATTCCGCGTACGCTTTATATGAGCCTTATGGCTGCACGGGAACTATCCGTAATCAATACTCCGCCTTTAAATAGGTTGCCTATAGAAACTATTGTGGTAGAATATGATGAAGATTTAATCCGGCAGGCAATATTAAAAGAGGTTAACCGGCACGGACAAGTATTCTTTTTGCATAACCGTATTGAAGATATAGAAAAGATAGGCCAGAGGCTAAAGAAAATACTTCCTTCCGGAATAAGGTTTGGCATAGGCCACGGAAGAATGCCTGCCAGTGAGTTGGAAGGAGTAATGTCAGCTTTTTTAAAAGGGGAAATTGACTGCCTGATCTCTACCGTGATTATTGAGTCCGGTATCGATATACCTAATGCCAATACGATTATTGTAAATCAGGCACAAACTTTTGGTTTGTCCGATATGCATCAGTTACGCGGCAGGGTAGGCAGGTTTAAACGCAAGGCCTACGCTTATTTTATGATCCCAAAAAACTTTGTATTGGATAAAGACGCGCGAAGAAGGTTGGATGCAATTGCGCAATATACCCAGTTAGGTTCAGGCTTTAATATTGCTATGGAAGATTTAGAGATCCGCGGGGCAGGCAATCTTTTGGGGGTACAGCAGCACGGGTTTATTGCTGCCGTAGGGTTTGATTTATACTGCAGGCTGTTAAGGGAGGCGATCTTTAGTTTTAAGAAAGCAGGAGTTTTTAAAACGGGCCATGAAGATGAAAATTAAATATAAGTTTCTATTATTCGTTTTTGTTTTAGCTAGTTACTATCTACTGACTACTAGCTACTGTCTTTACGCCCAAGATAAAATAATTGCTATAGTCAACCACGAAGCGATTACCCAAAAAGACCTGTCAGATTTCCTTAATTTTATGCGCCTGCAGTTTGCCCGGGAATATAAGGGTAAGGAAGTGGAGGAAAAAGTCCAGAAAGTAAAGGTTGCTCTTTTGTCCCGGCTTATTGAAGACCGCCTCATCCTGCAGGAGGCTAAAAAGAGTAATATTCCGGTAGATGAAAACAGGATAAGGGCTAAAATTAATGAGGTTAAAAAGGAGTATCCTTCGGATACGCTATTTCAGTCTGAACTTATGAAACAGGGCCTGACTCAAGGGGATATTGAAAAGAAGATAAGGGAACAATCGATGATGTTTAGCATAGTAGAGCAGAAGGTCCGCAGCAAGGTTATTATAAAGCCGGAGGAAGTCACCGTATTTTACGAAGAGAATAAAAGAGATATCCATACGCCCGAAGAGAAAATCTTTGAGGCATTGTCTTTGGAAGATTATGATACGGCCCGCAATGTTGCCAATGAATTAAAAGCAGGTAAAAAACCCGAGGATTTAATTAGCCAGTATCCTTTGACAGTAAACATTCTTACCGTAATTAGCGGGGATGAGGTAAGAAAAGAGATAGTTGATACAGCCTCTAATTTAGGGTTAGGCGAGGCATCTAACCCGGTAAAAATAGAGGATAAGTATTATGTGTTCAGGTTAAGAAAAATAGTCCCTCCTAAAAACCTGACCTTAACCGAGGCGCAGGCGAAAATTCACGCGCTCCTTTTTGAAAAGAAGATGCAGGAGGGGCTTGCAAGGTGGCTGGATGAGCTTAAGAAAAATTCCTATATCAAAATCGTACAGGATTAAGGTAGGCATTACTCTTGGCGACCCTTCGGGAATAGGCCCGGGTATAACTGTTAAGGCGGTAAATAAATTATCCGGGATAGCGGATTTTGTGGTTATCGGTGATTCCTCGCTCTTAAAAAAAACTCCGGGTTTTTCTAATCTTATAAGAGATAAAGTTAAAATAGTAGATTTACATAATCTGGATATAAAACGCTTTAAAGCAGGTAAGATAAAAGCAGAATACGGCAGGGCCTCTATTGAATACCTTGATAAGGCGCTTGAGTTATTAAAAGAAAAAGCGATTGACTGCCTGGTTACCTGCCCTATATCAAAGGAATCTATTAATCTTGCCGGATTTAATTATGAGGGTCATACCGAATATTTTATTAGGAAGATGAAGGCCGAGCAGGCAGTAATGATGCTCTTGAATAAATATTTAAGGATTAGCCTGGTAACGCGGCATCTAAGTTTAAAAAGCGTGCCGGAAGATTTAAAGATCAACGGAATATACGAAACTACCTTTACTACTTATAAATCGCTCAAAGATATTTTCGGCATAACCCATCCTAAAATTATCCTTTGCGGGTTAAATCCGCATGCTTCGGATAACGGTTTATTCGGAGATGAGGAAGAGAGGGTAATTAAGCCTGCAGCTAAGAAATTAAAAAGTAAGTTTCCGGGGGTTTACGGCCCGCTTCCGTCTGATATAGCTATATATAAGGCATTTAAAGGTGAATACGATGCTGTTATCGCGATGTATCATGACCAGGCTATGATACCGCTTAAGATTACGGGCATGGATAGCGGGGTAAATATAACTTTAGGCCTTAATTTTATAAGGACTTCTCCTTTACACGGCACTGCCTTTGACCTTGCCGCAAAGGGTGAGCTTGCAAGCCCAAACTCGCTTATTGCCGCAATAAAACTAGCCTTAAAATGCGCGTCTATCCAAAAAAGAGATTAGGCCAGAACTTTCTCATCGACTTAAATATTGCTAAAAAAATAATCGAGGCATTAGAGCTTAAAAAATCGGATATAATCTTAGAAATAGGCTCCGGCAGAGGAGAACTTACCTCTTTAATTGCCCCAAGGGTAAGTAAGGTGTATGCCGTGGAGTTAGATAAGCGGTTGAAAGAAGCATTCTCCCTGCGCCTTAAAGGTTATAACAATGTTAGCGCAATTAATCAGGATATCCTTAAGGTTGATTTTAAGGATATCTATCGCGGCAGAAAGAAAATTAAGGTATTTGGGAACATACCTTATTATATCTCCAGCCCGATTATCGAATATCTGATTAATAACAGGGCGGGCATAACCGATGCTTTTATTACCGTACAGAAGGAATTTGCTAAAAGGGTAGTTGCTTGCCCGGGCTCTAAGGATTACGGCGCATTAAGTTTATTTGCCCAATATTATACCTTACCTAAAATTATCCTTAATATAAGCAGGGGTTGTTTTTATCCTGCACCAAAAGTTGATTCTGCTCTGTTATCTTTAAGGTTTAAGGATGCGTCTTTGGTTCCTGCAGTCTCCCGGGAGCTATTATTTAGAATAATCCGCTCTGCATTTAATCAGAGAAGAAAGACTTTAAGGAATAGCCTTAAAGGTATAGTAGAAGCCAAAGAAATAGAAGAATTCCTCCTGAGGCGTAAAAAAAGCCCTAATGCCCGGCCCGAAGAACTCTCCTTATCAAATTTTGCTGACCTTGCAAGCGCGTCTACTTAAAAAAAGAAAGCCCTTTCCTTGACAATAGCCTTAAATTTATGTTATACTTTACTGAATTTAATCCCATCTTATAAGGAAAGGCTAACCCTATGATATTTAATGTGTTAAAGAACTTTAACTGGCTGGATATCTGCATTTTAATCATTATTTTCAGAGTTTTGTATATTGCGATAAAAAATGGCTTTACCGCAGAGCTTTTTAAGTTCTTCGGGATTATCTGCGCGATTTACCTTTCTATGCATTATTATACAGCGATTACGGATTTCATAAGAGGTAAGATCCCCGTAGAAGAAAAGATGCCTCTTGAGTTTTTGGATTTCTTGATTTTTTTAATCTTGGCACTTACCGGAAACTTTCTCTTTGTGCTATTGCGTAATGCCGTAAATAACCTTATTAAGATAGAGGCAGTATCAACCCTGAATAAATGGGGAGGGTTGTTTCTGGGGGCTTTAAGGTCGGTGTTATTGGCAAGCATTATAGTTTTTGCGCTAACAATCTCAAGCATCCCGTATTTTAAGCAAAGCGTTAAACGTTCGTATATCGGCCCGAGAATAATCTCTGTCGGGGTCGATACCTATAGCTGGCTTTGGAACAGCATTTTTTCAAGATTTTTAGCATCAGAAAGAGTAAACAGGATTGTATTAGAAGTTAAAGAAGGAGTTATCTCTAAATGAAACTCGGGCGTTTTTATAATCTTATAGTTAAGTTTGGATCAGAGCGCGATCCGCGTAAAGCTAAAACTTCAATCAAATCATACGCTGATAGCGCCGTACTTTACGGAGATTTGCAGGCAGAAGTTAAAAAGATCCTGATCGGGATAGACATGGAGACCGCTGAACTTTTATTGGCGGATAAAATACGCGCTGATAGCGGGCTAGATCTGGCGATATCGCACCATCCGGAAGGAAAGGCGTATGCCTCTCTTCATGAGGTAATGCGGCTTCAGGCAGATATGCTTGAGCAGTCAGGGGTATCTTTGCAAGTTGCGCAGAAACTTGTTGAGAAGAGAATGCAGGAGGTAGAGAGAAGGATACTTTCTCAGAACCATATGCGCGTTGTTGATTGCGCCCGGCTTCTTAATATGCCTTTTATGTGTATGCATACACCTGCGGATAATCATGTTTTTGTTTTTTTGAAGAAACTTATGCAGGCGAAAAAGCCTAAGAAGGTAAAAGATATAGTTAATATTTTATCCGATATCCCGGAATACCGGGATGCTGTCAGGAATACAGGATGCGGGCCGCGTATAATTTTAGGTTCTCCTAATAAAGGCGCAGGCAAGATTATTTTTGAGATGACCGGAGGGACCGAAGGGCCGAAGAATGCTTTAGACAAACTTTATAAGGCAGGGGTAAGGACTATTATTTCAATGCATTCAAGTGAAGAATATCTTAAGAAGGCAAAGGATGCCGGATTAAATATAGTTATTGCCGGGCATATCTCAAGCGACTCTTTAGGGATAAACCTCCTTTTAGACAGGGTAGAGAGAGAAGAAGCGTTAGAGGTTATCGGCTGTTCAGGTTTTAAGAGGATAAAAAGGATATAATGCCGGGGCTTATTCCAGAAAATATATTAGATGATATTTTATCGCGCATAGATATAGTAGAGCTTATCTCAAGCTACATACCTTTAAAGCGCACCGGGCGTAATTTCAAGGCCTGCTGTCCGTTTCATCATGAGAAGACACCTTCTTTTATAGTCTCTCCTGACCGGCAGATTTATAATTGTTTTGGATGCGGCGAATCAGGGAATGCCTTTAAATTCCTTATGCGTTATGAACAGATGGATTTTCCCGAAGCAGTTGAGGTTCTGGCGCGCAAGGCAGGGGTAATTTTGCCGCAGAAGGTAGCCGAAGATAATAAAACCCAGGGTATTATTACACAGATTTATAGGATAAACGAATTAACCGCTGAATTTTATACGTTTAATTTTGAATCTAAAGAGGGAGTAAAAGCCAAAGATTACCTGCTCGGACGCGGGATCTCCCCGGAGACAATCAAGGCTTTGAAATTAGGTTTTGCTTTGGATAAATGGGATAGCCTTATTAACCATTTACGGGCTAAAGGGTTTAACCTTGCGTTATTAGAGAAGGCCGGGCTTATTGTAAGCAGAGACGGGGGCGGTTATTATGACCGCTTCAGAAACCGGATAGTCTTCCCTATTTTTGATGTTAAGGGGAGAGTTTTAGGTTTTGGCTGCCGGGTTCTCGATAATAGCCTCCCTAAGTATATAAATTCTCCGGAAACATTAGTTTATACTAAAGGCAGGAACCTTTACGGCCTTAATTTAGCCAAGGAGGCAATTAGGGATAATGATTTTGTAGTTGTAGTAGAAGGGTATATGGATTTTCTTCTTCCTTTTCAGGAAGGGTTAAAGCCTATTGTTGCCTCGCAGGGTACGGCATTAACTTCAGAGCAGGTAAGGTTTTTAAAAAGGTATACGAATAATGTCATTATGGTATATGACTCTGATATTGCCGGAGAGCTGGCAACTTTAAGAAGTCTGGATATATTTATTGAGGAAGAAGTCAATGTCAGGATTGTCTCTTTGCCTAAGGGTTTTGACCCGGATTCATTTGTCCGAAAACAGGGTATAGGGGAGTTTCGTAAGGAGATTGAAAACGCCCTCGACCTGTTTGATTATAAGCTTAAAGTATTAAAGTCACGTTATGATATAAAGGATACAACCAATAAAGCGAAGGTCTGCGGTTTAATGCTTGAGACTATTAATAAGCTTAAAAACGCTATTCTTAAGGCCGAATACTTAAAAAAGCTTAGCCTCCAGTTAGGGGTTAAGGAAGAGGCGCTTTTGGATGAAGCAAAGAGAGTAAAGCCGGCAAGGTTCGGACAGGGCCATAAGGAGAGCGATAAGAAGAAACCTTTGAGTATAAGCCCGACGGAAAAGCTGCTTATGTCTCTTATGTTGGAAGAAAATAGCCTTATTAACCGTATCCGGGAGAGCTTATCCCCGCAGGACTTTGTGGATGAGCGTATATGCCGTATTGTTTCGGTTATGTTTAACCTTGTTGAGCAGGGAAAAGAGGTAAAACCGCAGACTTTAATGAATCATCTTGAAGATGAGGTATCTTCTTTAATCTGCGAACCTGAATTCCTTCCCGAGGGGCTATCCCTGGAGCATAAGGAGAGGATGGCTGATGATTGTTTAAAAAGAATTAAGAATGAGGGAAGAAGGGTTAAAAGAGAGAGGCTTCATGAAGAGATAAAGGCTGCCCAGTACGCAGGTGACGAGAAGAGGCTTAATAGCCTTATGGAAGAATTCCACTTATTAATTAAGAAAGGGTAATATATGAAGAAAAAAATTCAAGGTTTTAAGGATTTAGAGAAGATAGTTGCATTAGGCAAGCAAAAGGGTTTTCTTACTTATGATGAAGTAAATGAACTGTTACCCGAGGATATTTCTTCTTCTGATGAGATTGACCGCTTATTTGAAATATTAGGAAATGAGGATATACAGATTGTAGAGCGGCAGGAAGAAAGGGTCAATGAAAAGAATGCCATAGCAGCAAAAGAGGATATGATGGCAGAGCAGTTAAAGAGCGAAGAGCGCTTTATGCCTTTAGATGACCCGGTTAAGATGTACCTTAAACAGATGGGGTCAATTTCGCTTCTTTCGCGCGAGCATGAAATAGAATTAGCCAAGAGAATAGAAGAGGCAGAAGAAAAGTTTAAGCGGGCAGCATTAAATACAAAATTTGTACGCAACCATACAATAACCGTTGCCAGGGATATAGTTGAGGAAAAGATAAATATAGAAGAGGTAGTTAAGGAAGATGCGAAGGTTAAAAAGGGAAATGTTTTAGGTAAGATTAAAAGGATACTTAAGAAATTTAAGCGCGTAAGAGGGAATACTGCGGTTATTGATTTACTTTTGGATTTTAACCTTGTAACTTCTGTTGTTGAGGTGTCAGTACGTAAATTAACAAAACTTGTAAAGGAGTGGGAACAATTGATGCGTCAGGGCAGGTGCAGTTTCTCCAGGAGAGAGGATATATTAAAGGAGATCGGCGAGTCTTACGATAAAATAAAGGAGCAGATAAAATTAATTAAGTCTGCGCATATCAAGTTTAGCCGGACTAAAAAGAAACTGGTGGAGGCTAACCTTAGGCTGGTAGTAAGTATCGCTAAAAAATATACCAATAGAGGCCTTTCGTTTTTAGATTTAATCCAAGAGGGGAATATCGGGCTTATGCGCGCAGTTGAGAAATTTGAATACCGAAGGGGCTATAAATTTTCTACTTATGCTACCTGGTGGATAAGGCAGGCAATCACCCGTTCTATTGCCGATCAGGCGCGTACAATCAGGATCCCGGTGCATATGACCGAGACAATAAATAAAATAATACGTTATTCCCGTACCTTTGTTCAGGAAAACGGGCGTGAGCCTATACCTGAAGAGATAGCTTATAAGATGCGCCTGCCTCAGGAGAAAGTAAAGTCCATATTAAAGATCGCGCAGGAACCGATATCTTTACAGATGCCTATTGGTGATGAAGGAGATACTCACTTCGGAGATTTTATACAGGATAAGAAAGCAGTCTCTCCTGCTAATGCTACTGTCCGTTCTATGCTTAAAGATGAGATGAATTCGGCATTAGATACCCTAACTGAAAGAGAAAGAAAAATTCTGGTTTTGCGTTTCGGTATTACTGACGGAGCTGCCCGTACCTTGGAGGAAGTAGGTAATGTTTTTAGGGTTACCCGCGAGAGGGTCCGCCAGATTGAAGCTAAGGCCTTAAAAAAATTGCGCCATCCTACACGTTCAAGGAGATTGCGCACCTTTTTGGATATGACTTTGGCGCACCAAAGGGAGTATTAATATTCTTTGATGGACGAAAAATTAAGCGACGAGATTAAGTTTCTTCAGATCCGCATAACCGAGCTTGAGAAGTCGGAATCCCGCCATAGAATCTCTGATGAACTCTTACGTAAGACTGAACTGCAACAGAAAGCAATCCTAAATAATATTCCGGATATCGCCTGGTTAAAGAATCGGGATAGCAGGTATATTGCTGTTAATGAGCCGTTTGCAAGAACCTGCGGTTTTAAACCCGAAGAGATCATCGATAAAACAGATTTTGAGATTTGGCCCCGTGAGTTAGCGGAAAAATACCGCACAGATGATCAGGATGTTGTTAAAAGCGGAAAGCGCCATTCTTATGAAGAACTATTAATTCATAAAAGCGGCAAATCGCAATGGGTTGAGACGATTAAAACCCCTATTTATAACGATAAGGGTGAAGTTATCGGGACAACCGGTATAGCCCGGGATATTACCGAGCGTAAAAAATATGAAGAGAGGTTACGCGAGGCAAGGGCAGAGTTTGAAATCAGGGTTAAGGTAAGGACTGTGGAGTTAAGCCGGGTTAATGAAGATTTAAGCAGGCATCAAAACCAATTAAAGGAACTTATTGAGGAGCGTACCAACGAGCTTGAGAAAGAGCTGGCTTTGCGCAAAGAAGCAGAGGGAGATTACTTACGTCTTAAAAAGCAGATAGAATTTATTCTTGATGCCACAAAAACAGGCTTGGATATAATTGATTCTGATTTAAACCTCCTATTTGTGGATAGCGAGTGGGCAAAGGTTTATGGTGATTACAGGGGCAAGAAATGCTACGAATATTTTATGGGGAAAAGTGTTGAGTGTGATAATTGCGGGGTTAGAAAGGCGCTTAAACTTAAAAAGACTGTTGTTACTGAAGAAAGGCTTATTTTCGAAGGAAACAGGCCTATACAGGTTATAACCATGCCTTATCAGTCAGAGGACGGTAAATGGCTTGCGGCTGAAGTAAATGTAGATATATCCGAACGTAAGAAGATAGAGGGTGAGTTAGTTAAGTATAGAGATTACCTTGAAGATATAATTAAGGAGCGGACAGGGGAACTATTGGAAGAGATTTCAGAGCATAAAGAAGCCCGTCATCGAATAGCTACACTGGCGGAAAACCTTTCAAGCTCAAATAAAAGGCTTAAGAAACTGTCATTAACTGATTCCCATACTGGGCTCTATAACCACCGTTATTTAGGTGAAGTTATTGAGGCGGAGTTTCACCGGGCCAGAAGATACGCGCATAATTTACCCTGAAAAAAGCGTAAAATGACACTTTTTTTGAGCCTTGTCGTCGGAGCAGATTTATGAAAATTTTGCAAACTGCTAAAAATCA
>JAFGUY010000077.1 GCA_016938245.1 Candidatus Omnitrophota bacterium
CTGCGGTAAAGCGAAAACCTACTCCTTGTACGGCTCCTGAATAAAAGGCATGCAATAATTTCTTCATTCAGACTTAATATTTGGTCGGGGCGACAGGACTTGAACCTGTAACCTCCTGCTCCCAAAGCAGGCGCTCTAGCCAAACTGAGCCACGCCCCGTGATAAATTTTGGTTATATCAACTTGCTACTTGCTTCACAATATATTTCTCAATAAGCTTCCGTGCCTTCTTTAAAGCATGGTAGCGGTGGCTCATCTTATGCTTTATCTTTTCGCTAAGCTGGCCGAAAGTCTTATTATATTTCGGTATCAGAAAAAGCGGGTCATAGCCGAATCCGTTTGAGCCCTTGGTAGAAAAGTCTATCCTGCCGAAACACTTCCCCTCTACAACCCCTAACAAACCGCTTTTATCCGCAAGCGCAACAGCGCAAACATAATGCGCTTTTCTTTTGCCCAAAGGAAAATCTTTTAATAATTTAAGCAATTTAAGGTTATTCTGCGCATCGCTCTTATTCTTTCCTGAAAAACGCGAAGAATATATTCCCGGCACGCCGCTTAAAGCGTTAACGCAAAGGCCTGAATCTTCTCCGAGAGTCAATTTTCCGGTTACAGCCGCTGCCTTAACTGCTTTTTTTGCGGCATTTTCCCTGAAAGTCTTTCCGTTCTCAACTATCCGGATATTTTTCTTACAATCTGCCAAAGAACCAATCTTAAGCTTCAGGCCACTTAAGATAACCTTTATCTCTTCCAGCTTTTTCTTATTCTTGGTAGCTACAACTAATTCCATAAAAAATAATTCTGACCCCGTTTTTTAGATGAGGTCGCCGACGAATTTGCGCTGGATAGTGAATAAATCCTCAATCCCCTTCTTCGCCAGATCCAGCATCTTATCCATTTTATCTTTTGAAAAAGGTGCCCGCTCGGCAGTACCCTGAATCTCTATAAATTCCCCGCTTCCGGTCATTACGATATTCATATCCACTTCAGCCCTGGAATCCTCCTCGTAACATAAATCAAGGAGCAATTCGTTGTTTACTATCCCGATACTGGTAGCTGCTACATAATCTTTTATAGGAATACTGCTAACCTTGCCTTCTTTTTTGATTTTAGCGATGGCATCAACCAAGGCAATGAAGCTTCCGGTGATTGAGGCAGTGCGCGTCCCTCCGTCTCCCTGCAAGACATCGCAGTCAATCCAGATAGTCCGCTCCCCTAATTTTTTCATCTCGGTTACCGAGCGCAAAGACCTTCCGACCAGCCTTTGGATTTCATAAGTCCTGCCGGAATCTTTTCCCCGCGGGATACGCTTGTCGCATGAACGCGGCAGCATCCCGTATTCAGCCGTAACCCAGCCGGTGCCGGTATTCTTTAAGAAAGGCGGCACGCTCTCCTCAACCGAAGCTGTGCAGACGACCTTAGTGCTTCCTAACTCAATTAAACATGAGCCTTCTGCGTATTTATTAAAATTACGCGTAATCGTAACTTTTCTTATTTTATCTTTGCCGCGCCCGTCAATCCTATCCATAAATACTTCCTCCTTTGGAGTCTATCGCTACAATTAAAGGCAGATTTTCTACTTCAAGCTTTAGAATCTGCTCCGGCCCTAAATCAGCGTATGCCACCGGCTCTACTTTCTTAACATATTTAGAGATAAGCGCGCCGCATCCTGCGGGAGCCAGAAAATAAACTGATCTGTATTTTTTTATTGCCGTAATTACCTCTTGAGAACGCCTGCCTTTGCCGATCATACCTTTTAAACCTTGCTTAAGCAAAAAAGGGGTAAATTCATCCATGCGCGAACTTGTAGTCGGGCCGCAGGAACCGATAACTTTTCCTTTAGGCGTTTTTGTCGGACCGCAATAATAAATTACCGCCCCTTTAATATCAAAAGGACTTTCTCGACCTTTACCTCTACCTATGTCTCTTACTAATCTCTTATGCGCCTGATCGCGCGCAGTATAGATTACGCCGGAAAAAGAAACTTCATCCCCGGCTTTTAATTTAGCAATATTAAAGCTACTAAGTCCGATTATACGTTTCATATTCTTTTAAATTCTAGGGACAGTCCCTACAGTATCTTCCTACAATATCTTTGTTGCGCTGCGAAGCGCATGGCAGCTTAAATTAACCGCAACCGGCAGGCCAGCAATATGCGTTGGATACGTCTCGATATTTACCGCTAACGCTGTAGCCTTGCCGCCTAAGCCCATCGGGCCGATTTTGAGTTTATTAATGTCATCAAGCAGGTCCGACTCAATTTTAGAAACGTAATCCGTAATCCGTAATCCGTAAATCGTAATTCTTCTTAATAAGGCTTTCTTGGACATAAGGCAAGCCAGGTCTGCTCCGCCGCCGATACCAACACCTACTACATACGGCGGGCAGGCATCCGGCCCGACATTCCTTACCGTCTCAATAACAAAATCTTTAATCTCATCAATCCCCGCAGTAGGCAAGAACATTTTCAGAATAGATTTATTCTCGCAGCCGAATCCTTTAGGCATTACGGTTATCTTTATCTTATCCCCTTTTACGATTTCCGTATGTATTACTGCGCCTTGATGCGAAGATTTATCTCTTTTTAACGGATTACAGACGATTGACTCCCTGAAAGAACCCTGCTTATACCCTTTAACAATACCTTTATCTATCGCCTTTCTTAAATCCCCTTTTATCCGTACATCCTGCCCTATCTCGGCAAAAACTATCGGCAGGCCCGTATCCTGACAGATAGCTAACTTATCCCGCCGTGCAATTTCCGCATTATCGACAATCGCCTTCAATGCTGCTTTTGCTTTTCTATCCGCCTCATTTTTATAGGCTGACTTGATTTTAGCCAAGACATCAGAACGCAAGGAATAGTTTGCCTTAAGGCATAACTGCGCTACGGCTGCGCTTATTTTCCCGGCATTAATTATTTTCATTCTCTTCTATACTCCCTTACAACCGTGGTTTTTATCCCTCCGCGCGGGTTAAATTCGGATGTCATCTTAACCCAGCGGGGTTTACAGGCGCCTATAAAATCTTCCATCATCTTATTGGCAAGATGTTCGTGAAAAATCCCGATATTACGGAAAAATATCGTGTACATCTTAAGAGATTTTAATTCTACGCATAATCTATCCGGAGAATATTCTATTTTTATACAAGCAAAATCCGGTAAGCCTGTCTTTGGGCAAATACAGGTAAATTCCGGAATCTCTATTGTAACAATATATTCCTTATCAAAATATTGATTTACCCAAGTCTCTATCTTAGGAGTCTTTATCCCCCTTATATTCTTTTGTAAGCCTTCATAGGAAGATTTTTTTGCTTTCATTTAACCCCCGCAATCTTATGCACCTGCGGAATAACGCAGGTAGTTACTTTCTCTCTCCTGCACATATCCTTAAAAAGCTCAAGCTTAGTATCCAATGCCCCGCGATTTATCCCTGAATCAGGCTGCAGGATTAAAATCGTATTCCTCGCAACCTCGCGGATTAATTTTATCCCCTCTAAAAGGTCGCCTTCTTCGGTACACTCACAGATAACCGCTTTCACAAATAACTCTTTTTTAGCGGCTATCTCTAAAAAAACGCGGTGCGCCTCCCAGAAATTATTTAAACCCGTTGAGCTCGGCAGTTTTAAATCCATAGCCACGATATGCACATAGTCTATCACATCTTTCAGCGCATCAGGAAGAGTGCCGTTTGTCTCAAGGTAATTCTTCAGATTTTCCCTGTGCGTAAGCTTGAGGACCTCTCTTAAAAAATCTTTCTGCAGTAAAGGCTCGCCGCCGGTGAAAGAGACCGAATGATGGCTTTTGCGATGGTACATCTTCAGCTCTTTATAAAGCTCTTCGGGGTCGTATTCCAGAAACTTATGCAGCCGGGTATCGCAAAAACGGCAGTTTAAGTTGCAGCCGAAGAAGCGCACAAATACCTGCCTCTCCCCCAGATATAACCCTTCGCCCTGAATGCTGTCGAAAACTTCCGCGATTTTACCTTTCATAATGCCGGATCAGCAACCCCCGCTTCCTTAAAACCTTTTGCTCTATAATAACAGCTATCGCACCTGCCGCAGGGCGATCTTCCGCCCTCATAACATGACCATGTCAGATGATACGGGACCTTAAGCTTAATCCCTAATTTTATAATGCCGGATTTATTTTTACGGATCAAAGGAGCAATTATCTTAATCCCGTGTTTTCTAATCCCGAAGGCAGTGCCTAATGCTGCTGCTTTCTTAAAGGCATTTAAAAATTGCGGCCGGCAATCCGGGTACCCCGAATAATCCTGGGCATGCGCGCCGATAAAAACCGCTCCTGCTTTTATTGCCTCGGCAAAAGAAAGGGCAAAACTTAAAAAGATAATATTTCTTGCCGGCACATAGGTTGAAGGAACCTTATTGCTTAAGTATTTATGATGCCGAGGTATCTGTTTATTGCTTCCTAACAGAGCTGACCCTCCCCATGGAAACCTTATCTTTTCTATGCGGTAGCCGGTTTTAGCTTCCCGGGAAATTCTTTTTGCCGCCTCAATCTCTTTTTTATGGTGCTGGCCGTAATCAAAGATCAGGCTTACTGCATCATACCCTTTTTTCTTTGCCAGATACAGAACCGTTGCCGAGTCCAGCCCGCCGGATAAAAGGACAACCGCGCGTTTAAGCCTATTTTTCATAATAAGTAGCCCGGGCCCTCTCCGATTCCCAGACGGTTACAGACGTAATCTTAATACCGGAGGCTTTAAGTTTATCGTAAATATATCCGGCGATATTTTCCGACGTAGGGTTAACTTTTTTAAAGTACGGGATATTATTTAAATATTTATGGTCCATACCCTCTAGAATCTTATTCAATTTCGCCTTAAGAAAAGTAAAATCCAAGACCATCCCGGTTTTGTCTATTTCTTCCGCGGTTACCTCTGCCTCCACCTTCCAGTTATGGCCGTGAAGCTCCTCGCACTTACCCTTATAGCCTCTTAAATTATGCGCCGAGCTAAAACCCGACTCCACTTTGATTTTATACACTGCTTACCTTCCTTACGTTTTTTACCGGCTTGCCTAAGAACCTCCCGGCTAACTCTTCAAACCACTCCGGGTTATCGCTGACAAAAAATTGGCTCCTGCCACATCTCCTGCTGTTTAAAATCTCTTCGTCGGATAAAATCTTTTTTACTTCAATAGCAACCTGTTTTGCAGAATCTATCAAATTAATATTTTCTCCCAATACTTTTTTTATGACGTTCTTAAGTAGGGGGTAATGCGTGCAGCCTAAGATAACCGTATCAACCTTAGCCTCTTTTAGCGGCTTTAAATAATGCTTGGCTACGGTTAAGACTACGTCCTGATTTAACCAGCCCTCTTCTACGAAAGGGACAAATAAAGGGCAGGCTACTGCGGTAACTTTTACCTTAGGGTCAAGCTTTTTAATTTCATGCTCGTAAGCTTTGCTTTTAATCGTCCCCTTAGTCCCGATTACTCCCACGCGATTATTTTTAGTGGCGTAAACCGCCTCCCTTGCCCCGGGGCTGATGACGCCCACAATCGGAACGCGGAAGCTGTTCTTAATCTTAGGCAAAGCGCAGCTGGAGACAGTATTACAGGCAACGCAAACTAATTTTACGTTATGCTTTAAAAGAAAAAGCGTATTCTCTACGGAGAAACGGATTACTGTTTCTTTTGATTTTATCCCGTAAGGAACCCGCGCAGTATCCCCGAAATAAACTATATCTTCAGCCGGGAGCAGGCGGACTAATTCTTTTACTACGGTAAGCCCTCCTACGCCGGAATCAAATACCCCTATCGGACTCATCTGTCTCCTTGCGCTATTGACTTTCGCAAAAAGAATGGAACAAATGTTATTTTTCTGGTATAATACTCATAAGACCCGAAAGGAGGCTTATGAGACCAC
>JAFGUY010000078.1 GCA_016938245.1 Candidatus Omnitrophota bacterium
ATTCCTCTACCCCTGGAATTTAGGAAAAAATGGCGCGAGGACCTTTGCCATTCTCAACTAACAAATGCATTGACTCATAATGTGCCGAGGAGAAGAAACTAAATGCCGAGGGAGGGAAACTAATCCCAACCCTTTGCAACTATTTATATTATCGTAAGTTTCGAACATCGTCAACTTTTTTTATAGCCTAAAAATGGACTATAAATAAGCACCTCTTTTATTTATTCTCTTTTCCGATACTAAAATTCTTCTTAAAAGCGTCAATAACAAATTCTTTATTCTGCCCGCAATGATTATAGCGCCGCATTGTCTTTGCGTCTGCCCACCCGCCTGCTGCTTGAATTGCCGGCTCTGGCACGCCCTTCTCGTAAGCGATACTTGTCCATGAATGCCTTGTCTGATGCAGTTTTTTAATGGGTAAGCAAGCTGCCTTGCATATCTTCCTAAACTGTTGCCTAATGATATCGTTTGAAAAAGTCTTCCCTCTTGAATTAGTAAATACCCATCTATCTGACCTCTTCTGCAAAGACCTTAGCGCTGTTTCTACCTCCGGCAGAATAGGAATCAACCTGGGCCTCCTGTTCTTTACCCTGAATTTTTCATTCTGGGTTATCTGCTTTGGCCTTATGTATATTACCTTCTCTTCAAAATCAATATCCTCCCAGGTTAAATATCTTAATTCATTCCTGCGTATCCCGGTATTAAAAAACACAACGAATACGGCATGCCAATTTATGCGCCTGCTGAATTGCTTGGTGGTTTCCAGGATCTTAATTACCGTCTTCCTTATAGTAAAAATCATCCGGATCCGGCTCGTCTTTATGGCCAACCTTATCAACCGGATTAGTAAGAGGCAAATTCTTCTCATTTATAAGGACCTTGAACATATTGCTAATAGTATCCCGCTCAAAATTAACCGTTCCCGGGTGCCTGCCTTTTTCTTTGAGGCGGTAATCCAAAAACTCAGAGATATGCCTTGCCTGTATCTCATCAAGATGGACCAAACCGGGATATTTTACGCCCAAAAAATCCTTAAAATTATCCATAACATTACAATACCTAACATAGCTTGAATGGCTTCCAAACTGGCTCTTCTTAATTTCAAGGTAAGCCTCTATGCCCTGTTTAATCATCGCCCGGTAAGAAGGATGGCCCGACTTCTGGCTCTTTATTTGTTTGATATAGTCAGCATAACGAAGATATGCCTCTTCCCTTGTCTCGCCAAGCGTCAACCATGGCCTTGAGCCATCAGGTAGGGTTATTCTAATTACAAAGTGTTTTCCCCTCTTCTTCTTGGGGAACGCGGGCAATCCTCTGCTCATAGTAATTTAGTATCGGTTACTCCTGTTAACCTTGACTTTTCCCATCTTATAAGATCCTGCTCCCTAAATAACAGCTTACCCCTGGGTTTAATGTGCGGAATGTGATTAGCCGATGTCCATTCGTAAAGCGTATGAATGGAAATGCCGTATCTTTCGCACACATCCTTCGGTTCTAGGAAATTTCCTGTCATTTTACTACCTCCCCTTATTGCCCCTAACAGCCAACAAACATGTTTGGGAATACCTCTTTAGGCTCTGCTTGCAATATTCTGGCTATATCTACAGCTTGTTCAATATGCGGCTCGCTGCGCCCTGTCTCCCAAAAAGTAATAACGCGCTCTCTAACGCCTAATCTCCTTGCTAATTCCAACTGCGTAAGGCCTGCTTTTATCCTGTGCAGTTTTAAATTGTGGCTTACCTTTAACATGTTTTCACCTCCCCTTAAGAATAATGTTTCGTTAATTCATTCTTTTAATATCTTACTATGCTGATAACTAACTATTAGTTAGTATACCAAACATTCTTCTTTTGTCAAGAGAAAAAATAACTTGCAGTTAGTTAGTTTTTGATTATAATAAAGGTATGGAAAATCTCGGTGCAGCTATTAGAAAAAGACGTGAAGAACTTAAATTTAAAGTTTATGAACTAGCTGATGCGGTTGGTGTTGACCCTGTCTATATAACCCGCATTGAAAAACACAGTAGACTCCCCTCCCCTCTTATAATGGAAAAAATCTCCAAGGCTCTTTCGGATGAAGATTTATTCAAAACTTACCTTAAACTAAAATACCCAATGGTTTATCAAAGAGTAAAAGCAAGAGACCTCTTTCTAGATGTCGAGGCAGAAAAAATTGCAGAAGAGATGGTCAGAAAAGATATGACTCCCGAAGAAGCCAAAAAACTAGAATGGCGTATATCAAGGTTTGAGTCTGTGGCAAAAAAAGCAAAGATCAAACTAAAGAAGTTAACAAAAAAACTAGAAGATATAGAGCGCGTCTAATTTTCCCAAGATATTTTTGTCTTCTCTCTCCACAATATTGACTTCAATTCAAACTAACTTCCTTCTACCTTAGAAAATCTTAAGCGCTTATAGTCAATCAGCTTGCGCCCAGCCGTCGCCTGCCCTTGTCACCAACTCTGCCGACGGCTACCACACGCTCACCGCCAAGAAAAGTTACCTAAAAGGGTTAAACTGGATAAAAATAGGGGTGGGAACTGAAAAAGAAGAAAAATTGATGAAATTTTTTATAAGTAGCTAAATTATAGCGGCTTGCGTAAAGCGTCTAAAATCTTTTTAATGTCCAAATAGTAAAGTCAAATATATATTATGACCCTTTTATTTGACAATTGTAAGCATCGCAGATGGCTATTATGTGCATTATTATGCCAGGTATTATCATAAGAAAATATCCTGTCAAAATCACGACAAATATTAAGATGCCTTTACCAACCTGACCTTTTATAATTTGACCTAAGCCAGGAATTAAAAAAGACATAAAAGCGGGCATACTATACCGTTCTTCTTTTCGTTCTTCTTGACTTTCTCTTGCTCTGCTTAAGATCTGTTCGCCTAAAGTTTCTTCTTTTTTAATAAGCATCTCTCCGCAATGCTTACACTTAACCGCTTCATCCTGTATCTCTTCGGCACAATAAGGACATTTTTTGTGAGTAGACATCTTCAATCTCCTTCGAGTTTAATGCCCCTCGCAGAACCGAA
>JAFGUY010000079.1 GCA_016938245.1 Candidatus Omnitrophota bacterium
AATGCCGGCGGCTATACTCTTACGGCTAAGGCAGTTACCCCCGGTTCAACCGGGACTAAGAATTATACTGTAACTACCGGAGGGACGATCACTGAAGAAACGGCTAAGCTAAACTAAGGATACATTAAGGTTGTTGTCTTTTAAATAACAATGGGGGAGGATATAAATTCTCCCCCATTGTTATTCCTAAAATTAACCTAATCGCTTGCGCTCCAAAGGCTTCCCTGATTTGATAATTCCTAAAAAAATATTGCTAAATCCTTACTTTATGATAGGATTATTTTATGAAAAACAGAAGAGGATTTACCCTCGTAGAAATAATGTTCGTAGTTTTTATTATTTCTTTCTTGCTCTCTATGGCAGTTGTGCAGGGGGTTAAGCTAAAAAGGCAGGCTAATGAGTCAAATGCGCAGGCAAACTTAAAAGCTATTGCCACAAGTTTCGAGATATACGCTGCTATTAACGGGGGAGTATATGCGCCGGGTGATGAATCCAACTTGCAGTTTCTTGTTGACGCTAAATGCGCGCCGCAGGATTTTATATCTATAGGGCAAGTCGGAAACTTTCGCTATCTAACCGGCTCGATAAACCAAACGGGGTATGATATCCGGGCAATAGCGGTAAGCGAAGCCTTGGCAGACCACAACTATCAGATTACTACCGGGGCCAGGATTAAGAGAAGCGATACCTCTAACCCGGGAGATACGAATTTTAAAGATTATTGATATGTTTTTAAAAAATAAAAAAGGAAGAAGTTTTGTAATGATAATGGTGGTTATTGCTTTAGCCGCGCTTTTCTTAAGGATTACGGCTGAAAAGATTTTATCCGTAACTACTTCCCAGAATGAGGCCGCAACACAGGCTACATTGAAATCAATTGCAACAGCCTTAGACAGTTATGCCCGGGATAATCAAGGTGTTTATCCTAAATCGATCTCTTCCTTGGTTCAGTCAAAGCCGGCTTATCTGGACAGGGATTATATAAAGGAGTCGCCTGTGAAAGGCTACGCTTATAATTGCGCCCGGCTCGATGAATCAGGGTACATCTGTTATGCTTTTCCGTCCCGATGCAAGCTGACCGGGAATCTTGCTTTTACCGTTACTACCGGAAATATCCTGATATCGGAAGATTGCAGTTTGAAAAAATAAATTATAATGAAGAATATTTTAGCCAAGATAAAAGAGGGGCTCTCTAAGGAGAAGTTCTCCGTCGGTGTAGATATCGGCACATCCCAGGTTAAAGTTGTTAAGCTTAAGATAAATAAAGACCAGGCAGACCTCTGTGCCTTTAGCCTTGAGCCGTCTAAATTTGATTTAGGGGCAGTTTTAAGTAAAATCCTCGAGCCTCATTTGGGCATAGGGGTTAATATCTCTGTGTCGGGCCAGCAGAGCATAATCCGCTATGTAAATTTTCCCCGGATGAATAATTACGAATTAAAGCAGGCGCTTAAATTTGAGGCGCAAAAACACATACCTTTTTCTGTTGCCGAGGTAAACTTAGACGGGTATATTTTAAAGGATGACCTGCCGGATAATAAAATGCTGGTTATGATTGCCGCGGTAAAGAAAGAGCTGGTTAACCAGCGGTTAAAATTGATTGAAGGGTTAGAATACCGGGTCAATGTCATAGATATTGATTCTATCGCCTTGGTTAATGCCTTTAATTTTAATAATCCTTTTGAGGCAGAAGAAGACCATAAGGCAATAGCGCTTCTTAATATCGGTTTTTCCGTAACAAACCTTAATATATTAGATGGCGGGATTCCGCGGCTAAGCCGCGATATGCATATAGCCGGCAATACTTTTACTCAGAAGATTGCGGATATCTTCGGGCTTGATTTCGCTAATGCGGAGGCGCTCAAGATTAACCCTGAACCGGATAAATTAAATAAAATTAAGGCAGGTATTGAGTCGGCCTTGGCAAACCTGGCAGGAGAGGTCAGGACTTCTTTTGATTATTATGAAAGCCAGGGCTCTTCCAGCGTTGCTAAGATCTTCTTAAGCGGCGGAAGTACTAAATTTTCCGGCTTAAAAGATATGTTAGAACATTTCTTGAATATCGCAGTAGAGTATTGGGATCCTTTTAAAAAGATAAAAATCAGTGCTGATATTGACCGGGAGAAACTTAAAGGGCTGCAAAGCGAGTTTGCAGTGGCCGTAGGCTTAGCTTTGCGTAGCAATTAAATTTTATATGATAGAAATTAATCTGATACCGGAAGAGTTAAGGAGCAGGGTTGTAAAGCCAGTAAAGACTGTTGCAAGCGGCAGCTCCGCAAAACAGCAGCCCGGGCCGCAGTTATTAATCCTGATTATTCCCGTTATCTTTGCAGTATTAATCATCACGCATATTTATTTTATTTCTTTAGGGGTAACCCGTTCCGTGCAGTTAAATGTGTTAAAGAAAAAATGGGAGAACGCGCTTCCTAATATAAAGGCTTTGGAAGAATTTAATGCCGAGCATTCGCTTATTTCAGGGGACGCGAAAGAGGTACAAAAGCTTATCTTTGAGAAAATTAACTGGAGCGAAAAGCTAAATGACCTTAGCCTTTCTTTACCGGCGGGGATATGGGTTGAGCTTATTTCGGTATCAGGAAAAGAATTTTATCTTCGCGGCAAGG
>JAFGUY010000080.1 GCA_016938245.1 Candidatus Omnitrophota bacterium
ACCCTGATAGATTATGCCCGCCTTGCCGTTTAATCCTTGCACTAAAGAGACAATTAAACTTTCAGCTAAATGCATCATGCCTTCATAATCAGAATAAGCCTCGTAAACTTCAAGCATGGTAAATTCCGGGTTATGGCGGGTAGATACGCCTTCATTACGAAAGGAGCGGTTTATCTCATAGACCCTATCCATTCCGGCAACCAGCAACTGTTTTAAATAAAGCTCGGGGGCAATCCTTAAAAATAAATCCATGCTGTATTCATTATGATGCGTCTTAAAAGGCCTTCCGGCAGCCCCTCCGGCAATATAATGCATCATCGGGGTCTCTACTTCCGTAAAACCTTTACCGTCTAAAAAAGCCCTTATTTGCCTTATGATATCTGAACGGGCGGAAAAAACCTTCCTTACCTCTTCATTAGATATAAAATCCAGGTAGCGCTGGCGGTAACGCAAATCTATATCTTTTAAGCCGTGCCATTTTTCGGGAAGCGGCCTTAAGGCCTTGCTTAAAATAGAAAGCTCTTCGACTTTCAGGCTTGGCTCTTGTGTATGCGTCTTAAAAAGCTCTCCCTTAGCATAAATAATATCGGCAACATCTAAATTCTGATAGACAAGAAAGCTGTCTTCTCCGACGATATCAGCCTTGATATAAAGCTGGATCTTACCGGTAGAATCCCTTAAATCTAGAAACGCAGCTTTTCCGTGCGCGCGCTTGGCAGTAATCCGGCCGCAGAATCCGGCTCTCT
This sequence comes from Candidatus Omnitrophota bacterium, assembly GCA_016938245.1. Lineage (GTDB taxonomy): Bacteria > Omnitrophota > Gorgyraeia > Gygaellales > Profunditerraquicolaceae > Sherwoodlollariibacterium. Next base: position 747 of record JAFGUY010000080.1, read on the forward strand.
GGCCTTCCTTAAAATCCGCAATTGCCTCCCCTATTGAAATATGCCTTGCGGTTTTTGCGGGATAAAGGGATAACCCTTTAGCCTTAAGCGCCTCTGCCTTAAGCCTGCGCTGCTCTATTAACTCATTAAGCTCCATAATTTTACAATTATATAGTAGAATTGGGGTTATGTCAAAAGAAAAAGGGAGAGAATAAGCTTTAGATTCTCTACTCGGAAAGGCGCTTAATACGTTTAAGCATATTAGGGTGCGTACTTAAAAGCTCAAACATCCTATCCCCGAATCCTAAACGTACCGGCGTATTCTGCAATAACCGCAACTCGCCTTGGTCTATGGTTCCGCTCTTATCCAAATCAAGCTGGGATAATTCTTTTATCTCTTTTCTCGCTTTGGAAGGGTCATTTAAGAAAAATGCCTTTAAGCCTTCGGACTCTTTTAATGCTTCCGGGCCCATCTTTGCTGAGCCGTAAACAAGCTTATATAGGCTGGAGGCAAGGGCAGCAGGCTTATTTCCTAAAGCAACAGAACCGCGGTCAGCAAAATACTCCCGGATGCGCGAGGCATAAAGAACAAGAAGATTGGTTATAAAATAAAACAAAAACGCCGCTAAGCCGATTAAAACCGTATTGCCGCGGCTATCTCTCCTGCGGCCGAAAAACAAAAACTGCCAGGCAATCCTATACATAATCATAGGTATTACTGAAAGAAGCGTAATCGTTAATACGTCACGGTTCTTAATATGAGAGAGTTCATGCCCTAAAACCGCCCTTAATTCATCATCTCCAAGAAGGCTAAGAATCCCTTGCGTAACACAGACTCTCCCGTCTCTTATACCCCGGCCAAAAGCAAAGGCATTGGGGATATTAATCTGGGCAATACCGATCTTTGGCATAGGAATATTGGCTCTGTTACTTAAACTCTCCACCATCTGGAAAAGGCGCGGATTATCCTGCCTGTTTATATATTTTACCCGCATGCTCCACTCCACAATCTTTGGCCCCAGCATATACTGGGCAAACATTATTATTAAAGATAGAGCGAGATAAAAATAGAATCCGGATATGTGCAAAAACTGCGTCCCCAGGATAACCAGTAGGACATAGATAAAACCAAAAAGTACTGTTAATAAAAGCCACATCCTTAATTGCAAAGACCACATATCAATACCCTCCCTTAATAATTAACCTCTCCACAATAAAAAAATACCTAAACCAAAAAACACCAATGCCATCGTTATCTTCATCGCGCCAAGGCGCCTCTTTAAAAAAACAGCAAATTGATTAGAGGTTATGCCGATTAAGGCCATAATAAATATAGCTAAAAGCGGCAATATAAACATAATGTTATAAATTATTAGATACAAAAATGCCTGTAATTTTAACGGAGTAGTCTTTAAAACAAAGGCGATCGTCGGTAAATAAAGCTGGCCTGTGCATACAGCCTCTAAAAGAGAAACCAAAAATCCGGTAATTAAAGCACCTAAAACCAAACGCAAGAGAGCCGCCCTACCTACGGCTTCTCCGTTTTTAACCCTGCGGTAACGCAAGCCAATTATTGAATGTATGCGCTCTTTTATTACCTTAGGCAGCTGCAATATTAAATCCCGGGTATCTTTTGTTTCTTTAAATTTAAAAAAGTCGTAAAGCGCAAAAAACCCCAACAAAATACTCAATACCCCTACGGCAACATTAAAGGCTTTGGCAAAAAACCAGAATGCCTTCATACGGTAAAGAAAATTAAAGATCCCCAAGCCGATTAAAGTATATATAATAAAAACAGCTGCGATAAAAGACAGGGCTATAACGGTAAGCTCCCTTTTTCTATATCCCTGGAGCGCAAGGTACGAGATAAAGAATACTATAACCGTGAACGCACAAGGGTTAATCCCGTCAATTAAACCTGAACCGATAATAACCAGAGGCTTAATACCTTTAAAGTATGCGATAAAATCAATGCCTATCCCGTTTAATTTATGCCCGGGGCTGATTAAATTTGTATCTATAAAAATAGGCAAAGTTGATTTTAAATCGGAATTTCCGTTTAAGAAGCTTCCCTGCATAAAAAATACGGGCAAAGATAATTCCACATCCGATCCGTGCTTTTCCTTAAGCCCGATTAATAACCTGTAGTTTTCGATATCCGTAAGGTCACGGTATTCTAAAATAATCTTCCCTCTGTATTCCTTCTCTATTTTAGGCAAAAGCGACTGCTTAACCTGAAAGCACCTGCCGCATGCCGGAGACTGAAAAATCAGAAGCTTTACAGTATCTTTATTTTCTTGCGCATTAGCAAAAGAAAAAAAGAAAAATACCGTAAATATTGTTAAGATTAAATGCCGTCTTTTAATCATGATTATATAATTTACCACTTTCGCCGCGCGTATTCAACAGATAATTTAGCCTTGACACATTGCATACCTGATAATATACTAAAAATATGCCTGCGACAAATCTTACCCTTCAAAACCGCATTACCACCTTAATGATTCTTTCTTCGCTTATTTTTATCTCCGCCTTTACGTTCATACAGGTAAATAACCAGATATCCAATATAAACCGCTATAATACCTACTAAGCCAACCTTTCGGGAGCAATATTAAAAAATAATTTGGAGTCGGCTATACGCGAGAGCGCGGATACTGAACTCAAAAATAATATACAATACGTAATGCAGGAGTTAAAAGACTCTAGCATAATCAGAGAAACAATACTCTTCGGCCCCGAAGGCATAATTATCGCTTCAACCGACGATAAATTCACCGGAACAAATGTAAGTTACAAAGACTTGGGCAGTTGGGACGCATTTACTGCAGAAAAAGACAGCAAGAAATGGATTAATGCCCGGGTTAACAGGTTAAATAATACAATTGATATATATGTGGCTGTAAATTCAGGCCCGGTAGGAAAATTAGGCTACCTTGCAAAAACTTCTTTCCCCTTTGCATCGGTAAAAGAGGCTATCCATGAAGTTTATAAACCTGTAGCCATGGTAATAATCATAGTTATTATGGCAAATATATTATTCGGTTATGTACTATCTAAAACCGTATTAGGCCCGATAAAGGTATTAAATAGCGTTACTAAGATAATTGCTGAGGGGGATTTGAATGTCCGGACGAGGATTGAAACCCGGGATGAACTGGAAGAATTAGGAAAAACTTTTAATTATATGACTGAACAGCTTATTAAAATGAAAGAGCGCGCGGAGAATGCCAACCCCTTAACTAAACTGCCGGGTAATATAGTTATCCACGAAGAGATCACAAAAAGAATCAACGACAAGAAGAAATTTACAGTTATATACTGCGACCTTGATAATTTTAAGGCTTTTAACGATAAATACGGCATCGGTAAGGGGGACGAGGCGATTAAAATGACCGCAGAGATATTTAAGGAATCAGTTAAGAAAACCGGAGGGGCTGATGATTTTCTCGGCCATGAAGGAGGGGATGATTTTATACTGATTACTACGCCCGATAAAGCAGATGCCTTAGCCGGGTATATAACGTCTGAATTTGATAAACGGATACGAAACCTCTACTCGCAAGAAGATATATCTAAAGGTTATATTACTGCCCATGCCAGAGATAACAGTATTAAACAATTCCCGATAATGACTATATCCCTCGCCGGAGTAACTAACGAAATAAGGCCGGTATCAAGCTATGGAGAAGTTACCAATATTGCGGCGGAAGTAAAGAAAAGGGCTAAAGCAGAAAAGGGAAGCGTATTTATCTTGGATAAACGGCAGTCTTAACAAGACAGCTTAGATAATTGCCTCGTAACTTTGTCAGTTGCAACGCTATTTTACCTACCCGTTATATAGCCTCCGACGAGAAGTTCGCCTTAAAGA
>JAFGUY010000081.1 GCA_016938245.1 Candidatus Omnitrophota bacterium
AAGATAAAAAAGGCAAGGAGAACAAAAGTTTAGGAATAATTCTATGGCGGATGTTTTTTAAAAACCTAATACTTCAGCAATCTCATATATATGATGGTGGACAAGACAATAGAGGGTTTGAATGAAGAGCAGCTCCGTGCGGTAACGCATAAGGAAGGGCCGCTTCTTATTATCGCAGGAGCCGGCACCGGTAAAACACGCGTTATCAGCCGTAGGATCTCCTGGCTTATTGCAGAAGGATTAGCTAAGACTGATGAAATTTTAGCCCTTACCTTTACGGATAAGGCAGCTAAAGAGATGCAGGAGCGCGTGGATATTTTGCTTCCTTACGGCTATACTGATATCTGGATCTCTACTTTTCATGCTTTTGGTGATAAGCTTTTAAGAGAGAATGCGTTTGTGGCAGGTTTAAATCCTGATTTTAAGGTCTTAACGCAGTCAGAGTCAGCAGTATTCTTTCGCGAGCATCTCTTTGAATTCAATCTAAGCTATTTCCGTCCCCTGGCAGACCCTACGCGCTTTATTGAGGCGATGATCTCTTTCTTTAGCCGTGCTAAAGACGAGGACATTTCTCCCGGAGAATATTTTAAATACGCTCAAGAATTTGCGATTAAAGCAAAACAGAATAAAGATGATGTAGCAATGCAAGAAGAAGCGCAGCTTCAGTTGGAAGTTGCTTTAGGATATGTGAAATATCAGGAGTTACTCTCTCGCGAAGGCCTGCTTGATTTCGGAAACCAGTTTTATATGGCGCTTGAGCTTTTGCGCAAGCACCCGGCAGCCTTAAAGAGGTATCAAGAACAGTTTAAATATATCTTGGTTGATGAGTTTCAAGACACGAATTTTGCGCAATTTCAGATTATAAAACTTTTAGCCGCTTCTCATAAAAACATTACGGTTGTAGCCGATGATGACCAGTGTATTTATCGTTGGCGCGGAGCAGCTTACAGTAATATCTTAAATTTTGACAAAGAGTATCCTAAAGCAGAGAAGATAAGCCTTATCCGGAATTACCGCTCAACCCAGCCGATATTGGATTCAGCTTACCGGCTTATTCAGAATAATAATCCGGAGCGTTTTGAAATAAAGGCAAATATTAATAAGCGTTTAGCAGGATTAGTCAAAGAAGGGAAGCCCCCGGAACATCTGCATTTCGATACTATTTCTACTGAAGCTGATAATGTGGCTAAGATCATAAAAGACAAGGTAAATAGCGGCAACTTTAAATATCGTGATTTTGCGATTCTGGTGCGTTCTAATTCAGACGCGGATAGCTTCTTGCAGGCCTTAAATATGCAGAATACCCCCTGGCAATTCAGCGGTAATCAGGGGCTTTATGCAAGGGAAGAGGTGCGTTTGTGCATTAGCTTTCTTAGGGTAATCGCAAACCCTTCGGACTCTTTAAGCCTTTACTATCTGGCAAGCTCTGAAATTTATTCCGTAAAACTTTCAGATCTTGCTTTTTGCAATCATTATGCGAAGCGCCGCAATAAATCTTTATATTCCGTATTTACGGAGTTAGGCACCATAACTGATTTAGAAACTATTAGCCCAGAGTCAAAAGAAAAGATCAACGTTTTCCTAAGCGATATTGATAAATACCTGAAAATAAGCCGCCAGGAGTCAACCGGACGGCTTTTATATACTTTTCTTACCGGTTCCGGATATTTAAAGAGATTAACCAAGGAGCAAAACCTTGAAAATGAAACCAAAATTCAGAATCTGGCAAAATTCTTTAATCATGTGCGCGATTTCGAACTGGTTGCTAAAGAAGACCGGGTAATTATTTTCGTAAATTACCTTAATCTTTTAATTGAGGCAGGGGATGATCCGCCTACGGTTGAGGCGGATTTAGATTCGGATGCGGTAAATATGCTTACAATACATAAAGCCAAGGGTTTGGAATTCCGGGTTGTATTTTTAGTCAGCCTCGTGCAGGGCCGCTTCCCCTGGCCGAAAAGAAGCGGCGGCATTGAGCTGCCGGATGCTTTAATTAAAGAAGTCCTGCCTACAGGTGATTTCCATCTACAGGAAGAGCGCCGGCTTTTCTATGTAGGAATGACCAGGGCAAAAGAAGAGCTTTATTTAACCAGCGCGGAGGATTACGGAGGAAAACGTTTGCGAAAGGTGAGCCAGTTTGTCTTTGAGGCTTTAGGTAAAGAGGCTACTGATAAAGAAAAAAAGAAGGCAAGCGCAATAGAGGCTATTGGGCGTTTTGCTCCCAGAAAAGAATCGGTTGGGCATAAAATAAAAACAGAAGAAAAGCCCATCTCCCTATATTATTATCAGATTGACGACTATAAAACCTGTCCTTTGAAATATAAATATGTAAATATATTGCGTGTTCCGATAATGGATCATCACACGGTTATTTACGGACGGGCAATGCATGAGGCAGTGAGCAAATATTATCAGTATAAAATGTCAGGCAGAAAAATGGATCTGGCGGATATTCTCAATTGCTTCAGGGTAAGTTTTGACCCTCAGGGATTTATTGATTTGAAACATCAAGAAGAGCGTATTCGCGTAGGCGAAGATGCTTTAACCAGATTTTTTAAAGATGAAGAGAGGCGTAATGTCAAACCAAAATTTATCGAAGAGACTTTTAATTTTAAATTCAATGGTATAAAGATTACCGGACGTTTTGACAGGGTGGATGAGGAAACTGACGGAGACGTGATAACCGATTTTAAAACCTCAGAGATAAAGACTCAGAAAGACGCCGATAAACGCGTAAGAGAGAGCAGCCAGCTTTTACTTTATTCGCTTGCCTACCAGAATATCTTTGGTAAGCTGCCGAAAAAGGTTGCGTTGTATTTCCTTGAGTCGGGGATTATCGGCTCAACAGAAATAGACGAAGAAGATTTAGGTGAAATAAAGGAAGATATTATTGAAGTTGCTGAAGGCGTACGCAAGGAAAATTTTAATGCTACCCCGGCTTATATGGCGTGTACCTACTGTGCCTATAGTCAAATCTGCCCTTTTGCGAAAATAAACTAAAACAAACTGCATAGCTTAAGTTTACGGGCCAATAAAGATAATTGTTGTATTAGTTGTATTTTACCTATAAAATAGCACTTTATAAAAAAGGAGATAAAATGGTTGAGCGCAGCGAATTTAAAGGAAAACCTGTTTTGGTAATCAAGAGGGATGAAAACGGCCAGTACCCATTTTCGTTCGGCCTTAGCAAGGCAAAGCTGATTTTAGATAATCTTGAAGAAATAAGGAGCTTTGTACAAGAGTCAGAGAATCGTCAGTAAAGCAAAATAATTATTTGAGGTGTTGACTTAAGTATCGAATTGTCGTATAATTATATACAGTAAGATAAGGAGGTGAGCAGTTTTGGTTTTGATAAAAGAAGATAAGGCAAAGATTATTGATAACTTTAAGATCTACGCCAGGGATACCGGTTCAGCGGAGGTACAGATAGCTATTCTGACTGAGAGGATTAATCTCTTAGGGGAACATTTTAAACTCCACAAGAAAGATTTTCACTCCCGTCGCGGATTGCTAACCTTAGTAGGGACGCGCCGCAGGCTCCTTAACTATCTCAAGAATAAAGATGCCAAAAAGTACGAAGAGGTTTTAGGCAAACTTCACTTGAGAAAGTAAACAAAGGTCTAATTATAAATAAAATGGATGATAAAAGATTAAAAATCAAGTTTGGAGAGCGTGATTTAACGCTAGATACAGGAAAAATCGCTAAGCAAGCCAACGGATCAGTAACTATAACTTACGGAGGAACTGTTGTCTTGGTTACGGCTTGTATGTCAATGGAAGTAAAAGAAGGCAGGGATTTCTTTCCGCTTACAGTAGAATACCAGGAAAAGACTTATGCCGCCGGCAGGATTCCGGGAGGCTTTTTTAAGAGGGAAGGCAGGCCTTCGGAGAGCGAGATTTTAACTGCCCGCCTTATTGATAGGCCTATAAGGCCGCTTTTTCCCAAAGGGCTTTTTAACGATGTCCAGATAATGGCTATTGTTTTATCAAGCGACGGAGAGAATGACCCTGACATATTGGCGGTAAATGCCGCATCAGCGGCCTTGTGTATATCAAATATACCTTTTTTTGGCCCGCTTGCAGCATGCCGTGTGGCTAAAGTACAGGGAGAACTGGTAATTAACCCCACCTATGCCCAGATAGATAATGCCGATTTAGAAGTAATAATTGTCATGAATAATAAAGGTATTGTTATGCTTGAGTCTAAGGCTAAAGAGGCGTCTGAAGAGGATTATCTTGAAGCTGTAAAGTTCGGGCAGGGGCATTTAAAGAGCCTAATATTAATGCAGGAAGAATTTACTAAGAAATTCGGCCAGGATAAAAGAGCCGTACAGCTTAAAAATACCCCATCTGACCTGAAAGAAAAGATTGAAGCCCTCTCGCGCGAGAAGCTGAAAGAGGTCTATCGCCTTGATAAAAAAGAGAACCGCGAAGAAGCAGTGCATCTGTTGACTAAAGAGCTGGAAGAGAAACTTACTCTTGAAGGATATTCCGCTGATCAGATAAAGATGGCGCTTTCCGAGGTAGAGGAGGAAGAAGTTAGAAACAAAATACTTAACGAGAATATACGTTTAGACGGAAGAGGCTTTAAGGATATAAGGCCTATTACCTGCGAGGTCTCTGTTCTTCCTTGTACACACGGCTCAAGTTTATTTACCCGGGGCCAAACCCAGAGCCTTTGCGTAACTACATTAGGTACCGGAGAAGATGAGCAGATGATTGAAGCTTTAGAGGGAGAAAAGTACAAAAATTTTATGTTGCATTATAGTTTTCCTCCTTTTAGCGTAGGAGAGACTGGCCCTGTACGCGGGCCCGGAAGGAGAGAGATAGGCCACGGCGCTTTAGCAGAAAAAGCCCTTCTTGCGGTGATGCCTTCTAAGGAAAAATTTCCTTATACAGTAAGGGTAGTCTCTGAAACACTGGAATCAAACGGTTCTTCAAGCATGGCAACAGTTTGTGCCGGAGCTCTCTCGCTTATGGACGCGGGTGTGCCCATTAAGGATCCTGTAGCCGGGATTGCTTTGGGGTTAATTAAAGATAAGGATAAAGATAAAGAATTGATCCTTACTGATATCGCAGGGCTGGAAGATCATTTCGGAGATATGGATTTTAAGGTTGCCGGGACCAGGTCAGGCATGACTGCGGTGCAGTTGGATTTAAAAATTGACGGCATATCCTTAGGATTATTGGAAAAATGCCTTTTTCAAGCAAAAGAGGCAAGAATGATTATTCTGGATAAGATGAATGCGCTTTTGCCTAAACCGCGCGAAGAGTTATCCAGCTATGCGCCGCGCATCGATGTTTTAAAGATAAATACCGAAAAGATAGGTGAGCTTATCGGACCGGGCGGAAAGAATATTAAGGCTATTATCGCAGCTACCGGGGCAAGCGTAGACATAAAAGATGACGGTACGGTTTTAGTCGGTTCTACCGACGCTTCAAAATCAGAGGCAGCGATAAAGATGATTAAGGCGATAACCGATGATGTCGAGGTTGGGCGTGTATATATAGGCAAGGTAAAGCGGATAATGCCTTTTGGTGCTTTCTGCGAGATCGCCCCGCGTAAAGAAGGGTTAATCCACGTGTCGGAATTATCGGATAAATTTGTAAAAAACGTGGAAGAAGTGGTTAAGATCGGCGATGAAATAAAGGTTAAGGTTATAGGCATAGACGAATTAGGCAGGATAAATTTAAGTAAGAAACAAGCCGAGCAGCCCGCTTAAACTTAAGAAGTGAGAGAGAAAAGGCTTAATGAAATAAAAGGTGTGGTTTTAGTTGCGGTTGGCATTATGTGTTTAGCCAGCCTCATAAGATTTGAGCGCCTTGACCTTCCGTTTTATACTTCACACCCCAATATTCCGCCTAAAAACCTATTAGGTATATTCGGAGCTTATTTAGGAGAGTTAATTGTATTTCTTTTTGGCAGGCCTACCGGTTTTATCCTTCCCGCATTAATTATCTTGTTAGGGGTCAAATTCTTTCGTCAGGGAAAGCCGTATTTAAGCATTCCCAGGGTTGCAGGTATGTTCGTATTGCTTGTCTCTATAAGTTCCTTTATCGGTATGTTTAATCTATCCAATGAAAGCGCAAGGCTTTATTATTCCGGGTTATTCGGGGCTTTGTCAGCTAAGTTTATTACCGTTTATTTTAGCCGTTTAGGCGGCTTTATTATATTTTCCACTTTTGCTATCCTTTCGCTGGCGCTAGTTACCGAAACGATGATTTCATCGTTATTCACAAAATATACCGAAGGGTTTAAATCTTTCTTAAGTGTTTTCTTTAAAAATCAGCCAAAACTAAAGATTAAGCCTAAGGTTACCGATAAAAAAGAATTACCTGTGGTTAACCCTTTTAAAGGAAAGCTAGAAAAAGAGGAGTTATTGGTCTCAAAGCCTAAAATCCAGATTAAGGCTAAAGTACCTATTCAGGAAGTGAAAGCCAGGCCGCAAGAATTAAAAATCGGAGACTATCACCTTCCTTCCCTGGATTTATTAGATGTTCCGCCTCCTCCCGAGGCAAGGCAGATTAAGGAGGATTTAGAGAGCAATGCGAGGATACTTGAAGACACCCTGAATGATTTTGGGATTGTAGCCAGGGTTACGGATATCGAGCGCGGGCCGATAATTACCCGTTATGAACTTGAGCCTGCACCCGGTGTTAAATTAAGCCGTATTGTAACCTTAAGCGACGATATCGCCCTGAATATGAAAGCCCAATCGGTAAGAATACTTGCGCCTATACCGGGTAAGGACAGGGTGGGGATAGAAGTCCCTAACATCCAGGGTAGTTTTGTATATTTAAAGGAAGTTTTTTCCTCCAATGAATTCCAGAAAACTCCGGCTGCTTTAGCCCTTGCCTTAGGTAAAGATATTACCGGCCAACCTATAGTAACGGATCTTGATGATATGCCGCATCTTTTGATTGCCGGGACTACCGGTTCAGGAAAAACAGTATGTGTTAATTCCCTGATTTTATCTTTGATCTATAGGAACTCTCCCGCTGAATTAAAGTTTGTAATGATCGACCCTAAGATGGTAGAGCTTATGCCTTTTAACGGCCTACCGCATCTTTTATGCCCTGTAGTTACAGATTCCAAGAAAGCTTATACTGTGCTTAACTGGGTTGTAGGTGAAATGGAAGAGCGATACCGTCTTTTAGCTAAATCAGGGTCCAGGAATATAGAATCTTACAACGAAAAACAGGAAAAGCTGCCGTATATTATTGTAATTGTTGATGAGTTTGCAGATTTAATGAGTGTTGCCCGGGACCAGACGGAGAGCGCAGTTCAGCGCTTGGCGCAATTATCCCGGGCAGTAGGCATACACCTTATATTAGCGACACAAAGGCCATCAGTAAATGTTATTACCGGAGTTATCAAGGCTAACTTACCGGCGCGAGTTTCCTTTAAAGTTGCTTCAAAAGTAGATTCACGAACGGTATTGGATATGAACGGGGCGGATAAATTACTCGGAAAAGGGGATATGCTTTTTTTAAGGCCCGGAGAGTCAAGGCCTGTCCGTATACAAGGCGCCTTAGTTAGCGATAAAGAAATAGAGAGGGTAGTAGATTTTATAAAATCTCAGGCAGAGCCTGTATACGATGACCAGATATTGAAAGAAAGAGATAGGTCCGGGATAAATAATTCTGAAAAAGATGAATTTTATGACGAAGCAGTGAAGGTTGTAATGGAAAGCAACCAGGCCTCGGTCTCTATACTTCAAAGAAGAATGCGCCTAGGTTATACCCGGGCCGCCAGAATTATCGATATGATGGAGCAGGAAGGCCTGGTCGGTCCCTTTGAGGGGAGTAAGCCGCGCAGGATCTTAATTGATCGGGAGGCATGGCTGAAAGAAACTGTAGCGCGTATTGAGGATAAAGAAGGATGAATGCCGAGCAATCATCAGTAGGGGATAGGTTAAAAAGAGCCCGTAAAGAGAAGGGTTTAACATTAGAAGACCTGCAGAAAAAGACCAAGGTCCGTATCAATATTTTAAAGGCCATAGAAGGAGAGGCGCTTATCAATTTAAGCCCGGTATATTTAAAAGGTTTTATTAAGATTTATTGCAAAGCATTAGGTTTGGATTACAAAGATTATATACCGGATTATAAAGAGCCGTCTTCGCTTATCCTCTCAAAGCCCCGTAAGGATACAAATTCTTTTTTAAAGAGCGCAGGGATAAAACTGAACTCTTTAAAGCCCAGCATAAAATTAAGGAATAAGATTTTTGTAATATTAATGATCTTATTTTCTTTTATATTTTTATTTAAAGTTTCGGGTTGCTTGCTTTCAAAACGTAAGCAGAATATAGCTTCTAAATCCGTATCTCAGCCTTTGGCGCAGCCTGTGCAGGCGCAAAGCCAGGCATTGCCGAAAGAGGCATCAGGCGGCATAAGGTTAGTTGTAAGCGCAAAAGAAAAATGCCTTTTATTTATTAAAGCCGACGGGAAAGTGGTCTTCCACAGGGTTTTGGAGAAAGGCAGGTCTGCTACCTGGAAGGCAAAAGAAAGGATAGACCTTTCCTTAGGGAATGCTTCAGCAGTAGAACTGATTGTAAACGGGCGGCGTTTTACAAACTTAGGCCACAAAAGAGGGCAGCCGTTAAATAATATAGTAATTACCGAGAAAGACGGCCTGAAAATTCCCCGGTGAGACTTAGAATTGGCATATTAAGTTTAGGGTGCCCCAGGAACCTGATAGATTCAGAGAGCATCTTAAGTCGTCTCTTTAGGAAAGGTTATAAAATAACCGATATAGATAAAGCGCAGGTTGCATTGGTGAATACCTGCGCATTTATTAAAGAGGCAAAACAGGAGTCTATAGACGTAATTTTAGATCTAATAGATCTTAAAAAAGAAGGCAAGCTTCAGAAAATAATTGTCTATGGCTGTTTACCCGAGCGTTATAAGGCCAAGTTAGCAAAAGAGCTTCCAGAGATAGATGCTTTTTTGGGAAGAATTTCACCGGATAAAGATACCGAAAGATTTTCTCTTACTCCAGCTCACTACGCATACCTTAAAATTTGCGAAGGCTGCATTAATCTGTGCAGTTTTTGTATAATCCCTAAAATCAAAGGAAGATTAGTAAGCCTTTCTGTTGAGGCAATATTAAATAAGGTAAAGGAGTTCGATAAAAAGGGGATTTCAGAACTAAATATCATTGGCCAGGATATTACCGGTTTTGGTTTAGACCTTGGTTCAGGGGTAAACCTTGTTTATATTCTTAAGGAGATACTTAAGAATATAAAACATATAGGCTGGATAAGGCTTCTATACCTTAATCCGGAAAGGATAGGCGAAGATTTATTAAAGTTAATCCGGAATGAAGATAGAATCTGTAAATATATTGATCTTCCGATTCAGCATATTAACAATCGCATATTAAAACTTATGCATAGAAAATCATCGCGAAGCGAGATTGTCCGTCTAATTGACAGGGTACGCAAGATCATCCCCGGGGTAGCATTGCGTACTAGTATAATCGTAGGCTTTCCCGGGGAGACAGAGAGAGAGTTTAATGAACTTTTAGGGTTTATCAGGGATGTTAAATTCGAAAGGCTGGGGGCATTTAAGTATTCCCGCGAAGAAGGCACCCCTGCCTATAATTTTTCCGGGCAGGTACCTGAAAAAATAAAATCAGACCGGTTTAATCAAATTATGTCCTGCCAGCAGGAGATATCAAAACAGGTTAATAGCGGATTTATCGGCAAGGAGTTAAAAATTTTAATTGATGAGTGCGCCGAAGGAAGCTATCTGGGTAGGGCTCAATTCGATGCCCCGGAAGTAGACGGATTAGCTTATGTAAGGTCTAAGATTAAGCTTATGCCCGGTGATTTTGTAAACCTTAAGGTTACGGATACGTTAGAGTATGATCTGGTAGGGGAGGTGCAAAATGAATCTATCAAATAAATTAACAATGACAAGAATCCTGCTTACTTTTATTTTTATGCTTGTTTTTTCCCGGCAGGGGTTGTTGCCGAAGATATTAGCATTGGTTATATTTACCGCTGCAGCCCTCTCAGACTTATTCGACGGGATAATCGCCAAGAATAAGAATATGGTTACTGATTTCGGAAGGCTTATGGATCCTATTGCTGATAAAATCCTTGTTTTGGCGGCATTCGCTGTTTTCTTACAGATACAATTAATTGAGGCGTGGATGTTTATGATTATAGTCTCCAGGGAGATTTTGATTACGTCTTTACGGCTCTTTGCTCTTAATAAAGGCAGGATATTATCTGCTGTGCGCGCGGGGAAACATAAGACATTTTCCCAAATGGCAGTAATATTTTACATTTTATTATTTATAGTAGTTAAAGAATCAGTTAAGGCCTATTCAGTATGGAACCCTGTCTGGGAGGATTTCTTCCGTCAGAGCATAAATATACTTATGTTTTTAACCGTAGGCCTAACCCTTTATTCCGGCATATCTTATTTATGGGAGAACCGAAAGATCATCGCAAAGCTTTAATGATTAAACCAGTAGTTAAAATATTAAGTACTTTCTTTTATATTGGCTACCTGCCGCTTATTCCCGGTACATTCGGGAGCCTTGCAGGCCTATTTTTATTTGTTCTAATGCAAGGAAACGCATTACAGCATATATTATTGACACTCTTAATTACGGCTATTGGTTTTTTAGTTTGTTCACCTGCAGAGAAAATTATGCAAAAAAAAGATCCCCCCTGTATTGTAATAGATGAGGTATCCGGAATGCTTTTTAGCCTTCTTTTCCTACCTTATGATATAAAAATAATAGCCGTTGCCTTTATTATTTTTCGCACTCTCGATACGCTTAAACCTTATCCTGCAGGAAGGCTTGAGAAATTCGGGGGTGGAAAAGGAATTATGGCGGATGATTTGATTGCGGGGGTTTATACTAATATTGTTCTTCAGATAGCCATAAGGCTTATTTCTTTTAAGGCTTCATAAACCGGGCCGTTAGGCGTTAGCGTACTCTTAAAAACAGTAATTTTACCTGCAATAAACTCACTTCTTTCTTTACAGAATTCATCTTTTAAGCTGTTTAATAAATCGATAAGTGCATCTTTATTGGTTAAAGATTTTGTCCTGCCGAGGGTAATATGTGAAGAGAATTTATTTTCCTCCTTAGGCATACCTAGTTTTTCAATTTTTTCTTTCAGGCTGTAATTAAGAGCCCTTATCTCCCTGTCGCCTTCTTCGACCCCTGCCCAAATTACTTTAGGATGTTTGGTATTAGGGAATACGCCGAGAGTTGATAGTCTAATCTTAAATTGAAACTTGTCTTGCATGATTTCTTCGGTTGTTTTAATTACCGAGTTTAACTTATCCCGGCTAACTTCCCCTAAGAACATCAGGGTTAAGTGGATGTTTTCGGGAGAAGCCCATTTTATATCTGCCCCGCACTTCTTTAATTTATCCTGTATGCTCGTAAGCCTCTCTTTTATATCCTTCGGCAAAGCAATTGCAATAAATGTCCGCATCTTTAAGAATATTATAAAAATGATTTCAATAATTCTAGGGAGTTAAAGGCAGCTTGCTTTCTTACTGATGAACGGTTGCCGCGTAATAGTAATTTTTTACAGATAGTTTCTTTATTATTTGCTGCGGCGATAAATACTGTGCCTACGGGTTTATAAGGGGTTTCGCCGGATGGGCCGGCAATACCGGTAATCCCTATGCCGAAATCAGCTTTAGCAATCCTACGGATAGATTCAGCCATTTTTCTGGCTACATCCTTAGAGACTGCGCCTCTTTTCTTGATGAGCCTGCGAGGAATGCCGAGCGTTTTTATCTTTACGCGGTTATTATATGCGGCTACTCCTAAAAGAAAATACTTGGAGCTTCCGGAATTATCTGTAAGGATTTTTGAAAGGAGCCCTCCGGTACAGGATTCGGCAACGGCTATGGTTTTATTATTTTTTATCAGGGCTTTATGTATTTTTTTCGCAGGGTTTTGCATATTCTTTAAGCATATTATATCCTTTTTTAGCCTCTTGACAAGATTAGTTTTTATGCTATACTTAAACACCAGATTAATCTTTAGGGCAGGGTGAGAGTCCCGACCGGCTGTTAAGCCCGCGAGTCCGCATAAATAACGGCGGACAGATCTGGCAATATTCCAGAGCCGATAGTTATAGTCTATTGAGTTACGTAAAAGTAATGGAAATGAACCCTTAATTGTGCTATCATGGTTCCATGAGACCTCATGGAACCCAGAAAGAGCT
>JAFGUY010000082.1 GCA_016938245.1 Candidatus Omnitrophota bacterium
AAGATAAAAAAGGCAAGGAGAACAAAAGTTTAGGAATAATTCTATGGCGGATGTTTTTTAAAAACCTAATACTTCAGCAATCTCATAGAAATGTCCTCTTGTTACCAAAATAGAAATGTCTTCTTTTCATGTTCCAATCAGTAATAGTTCTTTTTCTTTTTGGCTACCTTTTTCTTTTTGTTCATACTGTGGATATTGTGGATTAATCTTAAATCTTCTCCAGGGGTGATCCGCCGGCGGTATATAAACCTGCCTTGGCAAATAGGGTTTTGACTGATCTATCTTCTCTGGCCTTGTGGTTATCTCTTTAAACTTTAAGATAGCGCCTTTATGCCGTATGAGCATTGAACCGTCAGTCCTTTCTTCTAGAATAACCTTCTTAGCCCTGATATTATTCTCTATCTGATACAGCTTCTTATCGTGCGCTACAGTAAAATCGTTCCTTAGGGTGCGCTCTGTCTTTTTACAAAGAATCTTATTGAGATCTATATCTTTTGGCAGAGGCCGGTGAAGATTGCCTTTCTTAGCCGGCTTGACGCCAAACCGCCTGGCATATACGGGTAGATACCGTTTTAGAAATCGGTTGCCCTCTGCTATTGAACTAATACCTTTAAGGCGCATCTCTTTTATCACCCTGTCCTGAAAGGTGTTAAATAACCGCTCTATTCTGCCCTTGGCCTGAGGAGAATCCGCATAGATTATATTGACGCCTAATTCAGTTACCGCCCTGGCAAACTGGCTTAAATGTTCCTGATTATTGAGCTGGTCATCTATGGATTGCTTTTTGGTTGATTTGTAGGTTGAGTGTTTATCTAAATAGATGCTTGCCGGAATACCGTATTCTTCAACGTAGTGCTTGAAACTATCCATAGCCGGGAGTGTGCCTTCGTAAGGAGAAAACCTGCCAAAGGGATTACCTGTAGCGTCATCAATATAGCCCATAAACACACATTCGGGTCCTCTGCCTTCAAACCAATCATGCTCTAAGCCATCTATCTGGAGCATTTCGCCAAAATGGTCCTTCCTCTGACGCCGCTGCCGGTGAGGTCTTTTCTTGCGCTGCTTATAGGGTATATTTTCTTCTATCAGCCACAGACGGAGTGTTTCATCGTCTATCTTGATTTTATCTATCTCAAAGAGCTTCTCAGACGCAAGTGTCGGGCCGAAATCGTTGTATTTTTCTTTATAAAGCTTTAAAGCCCTGTGTTTTATTCTACCAGGCAATGTTCTATTTGAAGGTTTGCCGCGGGATTTATGGATTACGCCGCTATCGCCTTCTCTTTTTACCCTTCTTACTATTCTGCGTACTTGTCTTAAACATCTGCCTATGATATCTGCTGCTTCGGCTTGCGTAATTGATTTATCCAGTGCCTTGCGTACTATATGCAGCCGCGTTAATTCGCCTTGAGTCATACCGATAATGTCCTTTCCTGCCATAATGCTCTCCTTTGAAAGAATGCATTATAGCACTTCCAAAATAGGACATTTCTAAATTGGCTAAATAGGACATTATCATATTGGGATTACAGTTTTTTTCTCTGTTAGATTTCGCTTACCTTTACGTCTATTATATAAGGAGGTAAGAAAAATGGTCGCCAAAGTCTTAAGCTTCGGGTTGCAGGGTATTGAAGCCTACCCTGTAGAAATAGAAGTATTTGTTTCATGGGGGCTTCCGGCAGTAAATATAGTCGGCCTTCCGGATTCAGCAGTCAGAGAGAGCAGAGAAAGAGCAAAATCAGCAATTAAAAACTCCGGATTCCAGTGGCCTGCAGAAAGAATAACTATAAGCTTGGCACCCTGCGGAGTGCGCAAAGAAGGCGCCTGTTTTGACCTGGGAATAGCGCTAGGGATACTCTCTGCAACAGAACAGATTAACCTGCCAAACCTAGGTAATTTTTTTATTTTAGGGGAGCTCTCTTTAGACGGCACAATCAGGCCGGTAAAAGGAATTTTACCTATAATTATGGATATAGCCGGATGCGCAGAAAGAAATATTATTGTCCCTTATGATAATGCGCAAGAAGCGGGAATAGTCTCCGGGGTTAACGCCTTCCCGGTTAAAACCTTAAGAGAAACTATTGAACTTATTAATAACCCCCAAATCAAATCTTTTAAGGTAGATACCGGTAATTTGTTCAAAGAGGCTAACCGCTATAATATTGATTTCTCGGAAGTAAAAGGGCAGTACCTGGCCAAACGTGCAATTGAAATAGCTGTAGCCGGAGGCCATAATCTTGCCATGATCGGCCCTCCGGGAAGCGGTAAGACCATGCTTGCCAAGAGAATCCCTACAATTATGCCGGATTTAACCCTGGAAGAAGCGCTGGAAGTAACTAAAATTCAATCTGCAACTCAAATCATAAAAGAAGGGCTTATTACTAACCGGCCGTTTTGCGCTCCGCACCATACCATATCAAATATAGCCTTAATCGGAGGAGGGTCTATTCCAATGCCAGGAGAAATAAGCATGGCGCACCAAGGAGTATTATTTTTAGATGAATTACCGGAATTTCAGCGCGCAAGCTTAGAGGCATTACGCCAGCCGCTTGAAGACGGGAAAATAAATGTCTGCCGTATCAGAAAGAATATTATCTTTCCTGCCTCATTCTTGCTTGTTGTAGCTTTTAATCCGTGCCCCTGCGGATTCCTGGGTGACCCTGAAAGAAGATGCCGATGCAGTACAACAAAAGTTGAGAATTATATCGGCAGGATATCCGGGCCTCTATTAGACAGGGTTGATATCCATATTGAACTGCCGCGGGTTAAATATAAGGAATTAACTGAAAGTAAAAATGCAGAGCCATCTATGGCAATAAAGTCAAGAATTAAAAAAGCGCGCCTTCTGCAGAAAGAAAGGTTTGAATCCGCAGGAGAACATATCTCCTATAACTCCCAGATGAACGGAAAGCTTATTAAAAAATACTGCCCCTTGAAAAATGAAGCAAAAGACATATTGCGGCTTGCCTTAAATGAATTAGGGTTATCCGCAAGAGCCTATGATAAGGTTTTAAAGGTAGCACGGACTATTGCAGACCTGACAGGAGATGAACATATCCAGGCAGAGCATATTTCCGAAGCAGTGCAATACAGAAGATTGGATAGAAAATTTCTATAAAGGTACTAGGATTATTTGTTTACTACTTGAATAGTAGTACTGGCAGAGGAAGACATACCCTTATTATCTGTTATAGTAAGGGTAGCGGTAAATTCTCTTATACCATAAGTAGTACTCCAATAGGTATTGGTAGGATTAGGCTTATTGGATTTATCTCCGTCACCAAAATCCCACTCATAAGAGATTATCCTGCCGTTAGGAGACTTAGACTTCGTACCACAGAAATTTACCTTTAGGGGAGAAGGGCCGTTTTGCGGCTTAGCTATAATTACTGCCTGCGGGCTTGGAAGCACAACTGGCGATGGCTTTGTTTCTTTAGGCTTAACCTCCTCCTTGAGTACAAGTTCCGGTGCTACAACAGGAACCTCAACCGGCTTTTCTATCTTAGTCTCCTCCAGAGCAGCTACAGGGGCTTCTTTAACTTTACCTTTTTTCTCAAGTTTACCCTCCTGGCCATCCTGCAGAGAAGGCTCTTTAACTAAATCCTCTTTTATATAAGCGCTTAACTCTTCTTTCAAGCCTTTAATCCGGGCTTTCTCAGCTTCGTACTGCTCATCCTCAAGCTTATCCATCTTTTCTTTGTATTGCGGATTATGATTATATTTATAGTCAGAGACTGCTATAAAAGGCATGCGGAATATCCCGGTAACAAATTGCACGAAAACAACCGGCGGTTCTACAAAAACTTGCTTAAAACGGTTACTTATAAAACCCATCTTTTTATAGTAATATTCGACGGTCTTCTTACGCCTTTTAAAGCGCTCTTCGGCAATCTCCTTATCAGGAAAAGAATTGTCAGTGCCCTGAGTATATTCGGGAATCACCTTCTTATACCTTGATACGGCGAACCCGTCCTTCTCCTGCTGGATTCTATAAGTTGCGCAACCCGATAAGAATATGGCCAAAATAAATATTGGATAAAATTTTTTCAACTAATCACTCCTTTGAATTGCCTTATAAAACGTTAGAAGATATAATACTACTTATAAATTAATATGTCAATTTTTAAATTATTATGTAAGCTTTCGGAAGGTTTATCTTTAGAATTTAGCGTTTAAGGTCCTTAAAACAAGCGGGATCGGCTTCAAACGGGTATTTTTAAGCTTAAGCCCATAGTGGTAATTCCCGGCTCCGTCGTTTTTAGACCATAGAACCTGGGCATCTAAGGGAATCTCCTCTCCGTTATCCGGTATGGTAAGGCAAATACTTAAAGGGGTATTAACCGGAAGCTCTTCAGTAGTAATTAACCCTAACCCCTCAGCACTTATATCTTTAGTTACAGCTCCGGTAAATTGCTGGATTCCTATTTTAGCATATTTTAAGGGAATAGAGATTAAAAAGCGGACGAATTTTCTTTTTTCGGAAAATCCTTCTTTAGACATAAGTCAAATTGTGCTTTTTAAGCTCTCCTATAAAGAATTATACCACAGGATAGGCTATCAAATCAAGGTATTTTGCGGTTTAAAGAAAGCGCTTTCTCTGCGAAGCGGGGATTTAAGAGCTCTTCTGGGCTATATCTCCGGCAAAAGGCAGTTTAAAATATTCTCCTTTATATGCTTTTACCATTAAAACAATCCATAAGACTATGCCGGTTATATTTAGAATAACTACCAAAGGCCAAAGCACAATTAATACAAACTGGAGCATCAGGGACAATGCGAATAAAGAACCGAAGACCACGATAGATTGCATGGCATGAAAACGGACAAATTTATTCTCCTTCTCAAGAATGTAAACTATAATCCCGGAGATAAAAGTAAA
The DNA here is from genome assembly GCA_016938245.1 of Candidatus Omnitrophota bacterium. Classification (GTDB taxonomy): domain Bacteria; phylum Omnitrophota; class Gorgyraeia; order Gygaellales; family Profunditerraquicolaceae; genus Sherwoodlollariibacterium. The sequence goes on from JAFGUY010000082.1 coordinate 4,877, forward strand.
CAAATAGCTTAATAGCGCGGCAATATTTGCCTCCATCCCTAAAGATGTCTTGCCTAAATCTTTTGCATCCATCCTTGCCTCCTTTTTTAAGGCCTGATTAAAGCCAATGCCTCTGATCTCGTCTTTTCGTTTTCCTTGAAAATTCCCCTTACCGCGGAAGTAACCGTCATGGCCCCCGGCTTTCTTACTCCGCGCATCGACATACACAGATGCTCGGCCTCAATAACCACCATAACTCCCAGCGGCTTTAACTTAGACATAATGATCTCGGCTATCTGCGTAGTTAAACGCTCCTGTATTTGCGGACGCCGTGACAAAACATCTACTACCCTCGCTAACTTGCTTAAACCCGTAACTCTGCCGTTTTTGGGAATATAGGCAATATTAGCCTTACCGATAAATGGAAGGAGATGATGTTCACAGACACTATATAACGGTATCCCTTTAAGCAATATTATCTCGTGGTGCTTCTGGTCTAAAATAACTTCAAGCTCTTCTTCAGGCCTCTTCCTTATACCGGAGAAGATTTCTTCGTACATCTCTGCTACACGCTTAGGGGTTTCCAAAAGGTCTTTCCTCTTGGGGTTCTCTCCTATTGCATCTAAAATGTCGCGTACCGCTCTTTCAATCTTCTTCTTATCCAAAATGCCTCTCCTATTTTCCTATACAGAACTGTGAGAATATCTTATCTAATAAGCCTGCGGAGAATCTTTTACCCAAGATGTCGTCTAAAAAACCCAGCGCCTCCCGTGTCTCTTGGGCGATAAATTCTACCGGCAACTTATTATCCAATGATTTCTCAATCCGCGCAATGCTTTTTTGCGCCTTACGGATTAATTGTGTGTGCCTTAAATTGCTCACCTCTGCTGATTCAGGGCTAAGGACCATGCCGCCGTATATTAAATCTGCGATTTTTCCTTCCAGCAACTTTATATTTTTAAGTCTTTTAGCTGAGATTGCAACAATATCCTTAAAAACCAAAGAGATTTTTCCCCTCTCAATCTTCTGCTTAAGGTCAGTCTTATTTATTACGGCAATAACTGTTTTTTTCTTCAGTTTATTTATAAGCAAAAAGTCCTCTCGGGATAACTTACTATTTCCGTCAAACAGGATAATAACCAAATCCGCCGCATCAATCTCCTTTCTTGAACGCGCTATTGCCTTCTTCTCCACTAAATCTTTCGGCTCTAATATTCCGGCAGTATCTACAATTCTTATTGGTATGCCTCGAATATCGATTATCTCTTCTATCGTATCACGGGTAGTGCCGGATACCGGAGTAACTATGGAGCGCTCTTTCTTAACTAAAGCATTTAAAAGCGAGGATTTTCCGACATTCGGCTTTCCGCATATAACCAGATGCACCCCTTCTCGCAAAACCCTTCCTATCCTTGAACCATCAGATAAAGCCTTTAGCATATCTTTGGCTTTAATGTTCTTATCGGCTATTCTCCTTAAATCCGTATTTATATCGTCTTCTTCAGGAAAATCAATTGCTGCCTCTAATTCACCGAGCATATCTAAGAGTATGTTTCTGCAAGAATTGAGTTTATTTGAAAGAGAGCCTTTTAGTTGATTAAGCCCTATCCTCAAAGCAGAATCTGTCTTAGCGCGAATTATATCCAAAACTGCTTCTGCCTGAGCTAAATCAATCCTGCCGTTTAAAAAGGCACGCTTGGTAAATTCCCCGGGGCTTGCCAGCCTTGCCCCTTTTTTTAAAACTAACTCCAGCACATCGCGTAAGGCTACTACGCCGCCGTGACAGTTTATCTCAACAATATCCTCCCGGGTATAAGTCTTGGGGGCCAACATTACCGTTAAAATTACCTCGTCTATAACTTTACCGCTTTCAATAATCTTACCGTAATGAGTAGTATGGGTTTTAAAAAACGACGGCTTATCTGCGGCAGGAGAAACAAATATTTTATCGACGATTCCTACCGCACCTTTACCGCTTATGCGCACAATCCCGATACCCCCTTCACCTACAGGAGTAGATATGGCCGCAATCGTATCAGTTAAATTCTCTTTTGCCATATTTAAATTCTCCGGTAACAAATAAAGATCCGGTTACTAAAACAAGGTCGTGCTTTTTTGCCAGGCGCATGCTTAATATTTTAGCCTCGGCTACCGAATCAGTAATATAAATTTCTTTACCCTTAAAATAGCATGCCAAGGTTTTAGAATCCAGGCCTCTTAAGCTTTGCGCTCTAGTTAGTATGATTTTATCCGCCAGAGCATAAACTTGTGAACAAATTCCCTTAATATCTTTATCTTGAGAAATACCTAATACCAAAATTAGTTTTTTATATTTTCCGCCGGAGGCAGATCCGCCTTTGGCAGAAAAGTTTTCTCTAATAGTTTCTTTAAGGGCCTTGGCTGAGGCTGCATTTTGCGCTCCGTCCAGAATAATATAAGGCTTACGCTTTATAATCTCGCATCTTGCCGGCCAAAGAGCTTTATATAGCCCTTTTCTTATAACATCACAAGATAGATTAATAATTGCGTGTGTCTTTAATGTTTCAACTGCTTTCTTAGCTACGGCGGCATTGATCAACTGATGCTTACCCAAGAGCCTTAATCTAAACTTTTGATATTTATTGACTTCACATAACTTAACATTTAACTTTCTGCATCTTGTGCCGATAACTTCTTTTGCCTTTTTTTCCTGAGGCGCACTGATTACGCAGATCTCCCCGCCTTTAATAATACCTGCTTTCTCCGTAGCAATCTCTTTCAGGGTCTTCCCAAGTTTATCCGTATGTTCATAGCTTATCGGTGTAATGACGGAAATAACGGCATTAGCCGCGTTTGTAGCGTCAAGCCTCCCCCCCAAACCAGTTTCTAATACGGCAAAATCGACTTTCTGCTCCTTAAAATATTTTATTGCTAAAGCTGTATAAACCTCAAAGAAAGTTAACGGCCCAAAGACAGAATTACGGTTATACCTGTCTATTTTAGGTTTTAATTCGTAAACTAACCTCTTTAACGATGACTTAGGGATTATCCCTTCAAACTCGCTTCTATCTCTTCCCGGTAAAACACGTATTCTCTCCCTAAAATCCGCTAAATGCGGTGATGTATAAAGACCGGTTTTATACCCTGCCTCTTTTAATATATATGCGATAAAAACACAGGTTGAGCCTTTACCTTTTGTCCCTGCGATATGAATAAACTTAATTCCATCCTGCGGGTTGCCTAAGGACCTTAAAAAACCTTTAACACGATTAACCCCTAAAGAATTTCTATAGCGGTATGCCGGGATTTTTTCGTAATTGATAAATGATTTCAGGTATTTGATTACTTCAGGGTAGGTCATCTCTTAGCACTTTTTGTTAATGCCTAAAGTACCTTATGCCGGTTGTAACCATGGCAATTTTATATTTATTGCAAGCCTTAATTATCTCCTCGTCGGCAATTGACCCGCCCGGCTGGATGATAGCCTTAACACCGGCTTTATGCGCCCAGAGAATAGAATCCGGTTTAGGAAAGAACGCATCTGAAGCCAGGCAAGAACCCTTGCCTAAAATACCCGCTTTTTTCTTGGCGATGACCACAGAATCCACCCGCGACATCTGCCCTGCTCCAATGCCGATAGTTTTCGTCCCCTTGGCAAAGACTATAGCATTAGATTTAACGTGCTTTGCCACCTTCCAGGCGAATAATAGACTTTCCATTTCTTTCTTGGTAGGCTTACTTAACGTTACCACTTTAAGATTATTTTGAGGCAATCCCATGATATCTTTATCCTGTAAAAGCAGCCCTTCGCTTATACGTTTAAAATCCATCTCTTCTATAAGATCCAGGTCGCTTATCTCTAATATACGCAGGTTTTTCTTATTTTTAAAAAAATCGAGCGATCCATCCGCGAATCCCGGAGCAACTATACATTCTAAGAATCCGCTTTTAGCTATTGCCTTGGCAGTCTTTATATCCAACCTGCTGTTTAATGCGACAATCCCGCCGAAGGCTGAAAGCTTATCGCACTTTAAGGCATTAAGATATGCCTTTTCTAAAGAATCCTCCTCTGCTACCCCGCAAGGATTATTATGCTTGACTATCACTGCCGCAGGCCGCACCTGGAATTCTTTCAGTAGTTCCAAAGCAGAATTTAAATCCAGTATATTATTAAAAGAAAGCTCTTTACCCTGCAACTTCTTCATTCCAACTAAACCATCTTTCCTGTCAGGCTCCCTGTAGAAAGCTGCTTTTTGATGCGGATTCTCGCCATAACGCAAGTCCTGAATTTTTTTAAAACTTAAAACCAGTTCTTCCGGAAATAACGCACTTTTATCTCTGACAGAAAAATAAGTTTTAAAATACTTGTTTATTGCAGTATCGTAAGCTGCAGTTTTACCAAAGGCCTCGATAGCAAGATCTCGGGCCATGTCCTCGGGGATACCGCCGGCATTTTTTCTTAATGCTTCAATTACCTGCGCATAGCGCAAAGGGCTAGAGATTGTTACAACAAAACGGTAATTCTTAGCTGCGGAGCGAAGCATCGATGGGCCGCCGATATCGATATTCTCGATAATTTCTTCAATTTTTACCTTCGGCTTTTTGATAATTTGCTCAAAGGGATAAAGATTAACTACCACCATATCAATCATGTTTATACCGTGTTCTTTTACACAATTCATGTGTTCTTCATTATCACGTAGCGCAAGCAATCCGCCGTGCACTTTAGGATGCAGGGTTTTTACACGTCCATCCAGTATCTCGGGAAAATCCGTATATTCGGATACATCCTTAACCGCAACATTATTCTCACGCAGTAGTTTAGCTGTGCCACCAGTAGAAAGTATCTCGACTTTCAATTTGTTTAACTCTTTAACCAGATCTACAATACCAGATTTGTCCGATACGCTGATTAACGCCCGTTTTATCTTAATCATGATTTATTAAACCTGAAATTAGCCAGGTCGCAATCCTGTATTACATAATCCTTTTGCTCCAGGCGAAGTTTTCCTGCCTGTTTAGCAGCAACTCCCCCCCCGTATTGCACAAAATCGTTAAAACTGATTATTTCAGCGCGGATAAAACCTTTTTGAATATCCGAGTGTACTGCGCCTGATGCCTCCCAGGCAGTAGCCCCATTTTTAATCAACCAAGCCCGGGTCTCTTTTTCACCGGTAGTAAAAAAACTCATAAATCCGCTTTCCCGGAATGCTTTAAAGATAAGCTTTTCTTTATCATCTAATTCATCTTTACCGGATAAAACAATAGGCTTAATCGTAACCAGGCCACACCCGGAAATAACTTTTTTTTCCTCTTCATTTAATATAACCGAGGATATAAACTCTTCTTTTTCCAGGACGTTCTTAAGCTTATTCAAAATATTCCTTTCAAGTTCATCGCTAACCTTAATAAGGCGGTTCTCTATAAACTCAAGGTCAGATAATATTAAGTCCGCCCGGGCCTCTTTGGCTGCCAAAACCACATCAGCATCTAGTATTTCTTTCTCTCCTATTAATTCTACCTGAATATAAGTCTTCTTTTCGGATTTGGTAATTTTATCAACCTGATCCAGGCGCTCATCCTTAATGCTCTGTCTGCCATTCAGTAAATCAGGCAGAGAAAATAAACAGATCTTCATAAATATTATTCTTCCTGTTTTTTAGTAGCTTGGTATTGGGTGATAATCGGCATAGATACTTTATGCGGCACCTCCTCATAATGAGAAAAGTGCATAATATAAACACCCCTACCCGCAGTAATGGAACGCAGGTCATTGGCGTATTTAAACATTTCAGATAGGGGGACTTGTGCTTTAACTACCTGCTGCTTGTCCTTAACCTCCATACCCATGATTCTGCCGCGGCGGGAATTTATATCCCCGGATATAGCCCCTAGGAACTCTTCAGGTATATATACTTTTACATCCATTACCGGCTCTAAAAGCACGGGGGCTGCTTCCATTATAGCCTTTCTTAAAGCCATGGCCCCGGCAATCTGAAAAGCCATATCAGAAGAGTCAACTTCATGGTAAGAACCATCTACAAGCGTAACCCGGACATCCTCTATAGGATAACCCGCTACGGCTCCTTCTAAAGCTGCCTGGCGCACGCCTTTTTCTACCGAAGGGATAAAGTTCCGCGGTATAGCCCCGCCGAATATCTTATCCACAAATTCTAATCCGCTACCCCTTTGTAAAGGCGCTACTTCAATCCAGCAATCGCCGTATTGGCCGCGTCCGCCTGACTGCCTTTTAAATTTACCTTGTACTTTTATACTTTTAGTAACAGTTTCCTTATAAGAAACTTTAGGCGTACCCAGTTCTACGGAAACATTAAACCTCTTTTTAAGGCGGCCGACCATGACACTTAAGTGAAGGTCTCCTAACCCTGAAATAATAAGCTCCTTTGTCTGCGGGTCATGCGTGACCTTAAAGGTATGGTCTTCTGCCGCAAGCTTATGTAAAGCATCAGAGATTTTTTCTTCATCTTCCCGTGACTTAGGCTTGACAGATGCGGATATTGCAGTTTCAGGAAAAATAAGAGGGTCAAATAAAAATTGCTCTTTCTCCTGACAAGCCGAATCTGAAACCTGGACATCTTTTAATTTAGCAAGAGCCACAATATCTCCGCAGGAAGCTATATCTAAGTTTCTCTGCTCTTTTCCCTGTAAGATATGTAACTGGCCTATTCTTTCTTTTGTTTTCTTATTCACATTATAAAAAGTGGAGTTAGACGCAAGGGTCCCGGAAAAGATACGCAATAAACTCAACTGGCCTACATAAGGGTCAGAAATATTCTTAAAAACAAAAGCAGAAAAAGGGGCATCGTCTTTAAAAATAACTTCTTTTTTTTCTTCCGGATTTGATGGAGCTGCTGCAGATATCGGGCTTCTCTGTAGAGGGCTGGGTAAATACTGTACGATATCTTCCAAAAGATCCTGAATCCCTTTATCAGCCAATGCAGAGCCTACAATAACCGGGAAGAGCTTTCTTTTTAATACTGCGTTGGATAGCCCTCCTTTAATTTCATCTATAGAAAGACGTAAGACTACCAGGTATTTTTCTAAAAGGCTGTCGTCGCTTTCGGCAATAGCTTCCATTAAAACCGGGTCTTCTAAAGATTCTATAATCACGCAATTTTTAGAAAGCGTAGATTTTAAATCTGCAAGCACCGAATTAATGTTCACCTCTTCCTTATCTATTTTATTAATAAAAAACATGCACGGTAGCCCAGACTCTTCCAGCAGCTGCCAGGCCTTCTCTGTACCAACCTGTACCCCGCTTAAAGCATCTACTACGATAATCCCACTATCTACTGCCCGAATCCCGGAAATAACTTCTCCCGAGAAATCCGCATACCCGGGAGTATCAATAATCTGAATGCGGTTTCCTAAGTAATCGCAAAAAAGAAGGCTTAAGTTTATGGAATTACCTCTCTCTATCTCATCAAAACTGTAATCACTTACAGTAGTTCCGTCTTCGATTCTTCCCTTACGCGTAGTAACTTTGCAATAGTATAACAGGCTTTCTGCGAGAGTTGTTTTACCTGACTGGGCGTGTCCTAAGAGGATAAAATTGCGCTTCTTATTGGCATCCATAGCTTTTCACTCCTTCTATAAAAAGTTAGAGAGGACAGATGAGCTTAAGGTTATAAAGCAGGTTTATAAATTATATAACGCCGAAAGGGCTAGGTCAAGCGGTAAAACGAATAATTATTCAAGGTAGGTATATATCTTGCCCTTGTAATTACGCAGGACATATTTACCCTTTGCCTGGGAAAGAATATAATTTGGCCCTACCGGGATTTTGCCACCCCCTCCGGGGCCGTCAATTACATATGTAGGGACAGCATAGCCTGATGTATGCCCGCGAAGCTTCTCCATGATATTTATTCCCGCGGCAACCGGGGTCCTAAAATGCTGTGTGCCTCTAACCGGATCGCATTGGTAGATATAATACGGCCTTACTCTTATCTTCAGCAAATCATGAACCAGTTTTTTCATAATATACGGCCGGTCATTTATGCCTTTCAAGAGTACGGTTTGAGAACCTAAGGGTATCCCTGACTCAGATAGCATATCGCAGGCAATCTCACAACGCTTAGTAATCTCTTTGGGGTGGTTAAAGTGTATGCTTATCCAGATAGGCGAATATTTCTTCAAAATATTTACTAATTTTTCCGTAATTCTCTGGGGCAAGGTTACAGGGATACGCGTGCCCATTCTTAAAAATTCTACGTGGGGGATAGAGCGGATTCTTTCAATCAAACCCTCTAAAGCCTCGTCCTCTAAAATTAAAGGATCCCCTCCCGAAATAAGCACGTCTCTTATCTTACGGTTACTTTTAATATATTCTATTGCCGCATCAAACCTATTCAAGGCGTTTACTTCTTTCTCTTCATGATCACCCACTAAGCGCCTGCGCGTACAATGACGGCAATACATTGCACAATGCTCTGTAGCAAGCAATAATACCCTATCCGGATAACGGTGGACTAAATGTGGCGCCGGAGAATCCCTGTCTTCGGCGCAAGGGTCAGTCATCTCATGCGCAGAGACAATATGCTCCTGGACTACCGGGACAGCCTGCCTCCTTATAGGACAATTTTCGTCTTCGGGATCTAAAAGCGTTCCCCAATAAGGCGTTATCGCCATAGATAATCTTCCCTTAGCTTTATCTATACCCTTTTCCTCGTCGGGGGTAAGTTTAATAATCTGTGAAAGGACATCTTTAACACAAATCCTGTTTTTTATCTGCCAATGCCAGTCTTCCCAATCAAGCGGGTTTACGTCTTTATAAATAGGTATCTGTTGATAATCGCGCGGCCTTCTGGTAATCCTCGGGGCAGTTACTATTTCTTGCTCTACTTTATGGTTCTCTGTAATCTGGAGGTTGCTCAATTTAGCCTTTTCCTTTCTGAGGCACTTAAGATTATCGCCTCAATAAGATCCTCGTATTTCATGCCCGCCGCATAAGCCATAATCGGAAAGTTTGATTCTTTAGGGTCTAAACCCGGTAAAGGGTTAATCTCTAAAACGTAAGGAACGTTGTTTTTATCCAAACGTATGTCGGTGCGCGAAATATCCAGGCAACCAACAGCTCTGTGAGTCTTTAAAGCTGCTTCTTTAACAATCTCCTCTGTCTCTTTGTCTAATCTCGCAGGGCAATGAAAAGAGGGTATGAGCCCTAATACCCTGTCCCCCTGATACTCTTTCATCCTCCATGAATAAAAATATTCGCCGCTAGCATTACAATCAGAAAAGTCTATCTCTAGTATGGGTAGAACGCGAGTTCTACCGTTCTCCAAAACCCCAACGGTAAGCTCTTTACCTTCAATAAACTCTTCTACTAAAGCATCCTGATGGTATTTATCTATAATTTCTTTTACCTTCTTAAATAGGTCATCTTCGTTGCCTACTACATTTGTCTTGTTAATCCCTTTAGCCGATCCTTCACAGTTTGGCTTTACTATCAAAGGGAATTTTAGAAGAGGATCAAGCTCTTCATTGCCCCTGGAAAAGAGCTGAAAGTTTGGCGTAGGGATATTTTCTGCCCTGAGTATCTTCTTGGTAAGCGCTTTATTTAAGGCTAACGCCAGAGAAAACGTACCTGATCCGGTATAGGGTATGTTCAAATAATCCAGTATTGCCGGCACTTCTGACTCGCGGAATTTACCGCGTATGCCTTCGGCAATATTAAAAACCATATCCACATTATTTTTACTAAAATAAGAAAAAAGCTTTGGATACTCTACGTCGATAGTTTCAACATTATGCCCTTTAGTTTTTAAGGCAGAGACTATTGATCCTATAGTATCCTCGGAGTCGTATTCGGAAAAGTAGTCCGCAGGCTTAGTATCGTCTTTTTTCTTTAAATTATAGGTCAGCGCGATCTTCATCCCGTTAGAAATGATCCCGTCAGAAATCTCGTTAGTTTCTAACGGGATTCATTTAATTTAAATCATACCTTTTAAGCGCATAATTTAAAATCTTTCCGATTATACCTTCATAAGTAATCCCGGCATTCTCGGCAACGAGCTTAAAAACATCTTCTGTAGAAAGTGAAGGAAGGGGATTAATCTCTAAAACATATGGGCTTCCTTCCCGGTCAACCCTAAAATCCACACGCCCAAAGTCGCGGCATTCAACAGTGCGGTAAGTCTTTAATGCCAGGTCATCAATAGTTTTCTTTAATTCCGCAGATATCTTAGCAGGACAGATATACTCTAGCCTATCCGAAGTAATCCTGGCGAAAGTATAGAATTTATCATTTAGTTTAAGTTTTCCGTCTATCTTTATCTGTACTACCGGCATTATCTCAGGCTCCTCGTTACCGATTATAGCTACAGTAAACTCCTGGCCCGAGATAAACTCTTCCACTAATGCCGGCTGTTTATAAGTATTGATAATATATTCCACCTGTTGAGTAAGCTCTGTTTTATTCTTAACCCGGGAGTTTTCGCTTAACCCCTTAGAAGAACCTTCAAAGCGCGGCTTTACAATCAAAGGAAATTTATGATGATTGGTATGATTTAATTGTTCGCTGGAATTTACTTCGAAGAATTTAGGGGTTGGTATTTTATCTGCGATAAATATCTTTTTAGCCATAACCTTATCCAAAGTTATCCCTAAAGTTAGGGCATCTGCCCCTACAAATGGAATTCCGGCCATCTCTAGAATAGCCGGAACCTGAGATTCCCTGTTTCTGCCAAAAAGCCCTTCGGATATATTAAAAACGATATCTACTTTTAAAGAACCCAATCTATCTAAAAGATTTTCCGCATTGCCAATCCTTTCGACCTTAAACTTATTCGCCTCTATAGCTTCAGCAATTACATCAATAGTGGAAGGATGGTCAAATTCGGCATTGGCATCTTCAGGATCACCGTCTTTAAACTGATAATCTGACTTTAAATCGTATGTTAACCCGACAATTTTCATAAGGCTATAAAAAAAGCTCTTTCTTTTGTTAAAAGAGCTTTAAAAATACAGTTTATTTTTTCAATTTAAGCTTTATGCCTCCTAAAATTAACCCCAAATCTTGTATCTACACTAAATTTTTATCACAATATATTGTTTTTGTCAAGAAATTTTTGGTTTTGGATGGTAGGCTAATGAGAGGCTTTATCGACGAGAGTAGTTATTTGCTGAATTCTATTCCACCCCAGCTGACTAAATTATTTTTTAAAATGATCACTATCCCTAAAACACCTTTTATCCTGCGCGCAAAATCAAGGGCTTTCTGTAAATCCTGTTTAAAATTTATCCGGTTACAGGTAGCTGTAGCAACTGCATCGGCAAGACTTGCACTCTTAGATAATATGACTACACTATCTGCCTGGCCAAAACTTAAAGAATGCCCGATTGTCCCGGAAGAAGTACAAATCCCTAAAGGGGTTTCTTTGGGTTTTATTTTAAGACAAAGGTTATCCCATAACTTAGAGCGCCCGGAATAAATTCCAATAAGGCGCACTTTACGTGTTTTTAAAAATATGTCCCCGCCGTTCTCTATAACCACATCTTTATACCCTTTTTTTAATAAATCGCGCCCTAAAAATTCGCAGATAGATCCGGCAACTGTAGCCATCGGCCCGACATTAGCCTCCTTAGATTGGTTAGCCATATCTTTTATAATAAGCGGGGCATTGGGTTCAACCGGTAATGGCCTTAACGCAGTTAAGAAACGATGGTCTCTTTCTATGTACCTTTCGATATCCCACCGGTAAAGCCTTATCCTCTCCTCGATAAAAGCTTTATCCACCGCTTTATCGGTAGTAACCCTAATATCCGTCTCTTTAGCTATTATTTGTGTAACATAAAGGCTCTTGTCTTTGACCCAATCACGATAAAACCTTCTCTGATACTTACTGGTTTTCATATTTTAATTTGATACAACGCCTAATCCTGCAAGATCACTTTTTAATTTCTTTATATCTTTGAAAACAAAACTGTTTATTTTAAGGGCCTTGGCGCTTTTAACTAATTCTTCCCTATCGTCGGTATAGAAGACTTCCTCCGGGAGTACCCTTAATACTTCTATTGAGTTACGTAAAAGTAATGGAAATGAACCCTTAATTGTGCTATCATGGTTCCATGAGACCTCATGGAACCCAGAAAGAG
>JAFGUY010000083.1 GCA_016938245.1 Candidatus Omnitrophota bacterium
AAGTTAAAAATGCTTTCTGAGAAAGTATCCAAACTTATGGTTTCCAACGCCGCGCCGCTCTACCACCTCCCGATTTCTATATCTGTCGAGAAGAAGTTTGATAATAATTTAAAAGAATGCTTATCGTTTGCCGAAGAGAAATTGACTGAGATAAGAATGATTAGCGAATGTTTTGAAGGCAAAAAGAAGATTCCTAAGAAGAATGTATTAGGAAGTCTTGGCAGGGATGAAGCGGTTTGCAAAAGAATAAATTCTCTTAAAGCAAACGACTTCGTCAAGAAAATATCCCTTGAGGAGAGGAGGGAAAGACATAATGCGTTATTGAGTTTACCGTTATTCCCTACGACAACCATAGGCAGTTACCCGCAGACAATTGAAGTAAGAAATGAAAGGGCGAATTACCTGCGGGCCGAGGTATCGCTTGCGGAATATAAAAAATATATCCAAGGAGAAATTGATAAGCTTATAAGGTTCCAGGAAGATCTAGGGCTAGATGTTTTAGTGCATGGGGAATTCGAAAGGACGGATATGGTTGAATTTTTTGCCCAGAAACTTTCTGGAATCGCCACGACTCAGAATAGCTGGGTGATATCCTACGGGACGCGGGTTTATCGTCCTCCGATTATTTTCGGCGATATCGCTAGGCCTGCCCCTATGACGCTTGATGAGATTAAGTATGCCCAAACAAAAACAAATAAGCCGGTTAAGGGGATGTTGACCGGCGCGGTTACGATTATCGCCTGGAGCTATTGCCGGGAGGATATTCCTTTAGCGGATGTGGCATATCAGATTTCTCTATCCTTAAAAGACGAGATCCTTGATTACGAAAAAGCAGGGATCAAGATCGTTCAGGTTGATGAAGCCGCTTTTCGCGAGAAAGCTCCGATAAAGAAACGTGATTGGGAAAAATATTTTGACTGGGCGGTTAAGTCTTTTAATCTGGCGACAAATACCAATCCCGATACTCAAATACATACCCATATGTGTTATTCTGAATTCGGTGAGATTATTAGGTATATCAACCGGATGGATTGCGATGTTATTTCTATTGAGGCAGCTAGAAGTAAGGGGGATATCATCAGGTCTTTCGAAGGAATTGATTTTAAACGCCAGATCGGGCTTGGAGTGTGGGATATTCATTCTCCCGCTGTCCCGTCTGTAGAACAAATGTTGGATATCGTCAGAAGGTCTTTGCAGAAAATCCCGAAAGAAAACTTTTGGCTTAATCCTGACTGCGGGCTTAAGACGCGTGGTTGGCCGGAAACGGAAAAATCATTGAGAAACCTTATGGAAACAGCCGGAATATTACGCGAAGGGAGAGTATAAATGGCGCAAGCGCGGTTGCATGTTGAATTATTAGATATTTCACAGGATGCCTTATCTCTAATTTATGCCGCCTGTCGGCAGTGTTATTCGGCAGGTTTTGCCGGGGAGATATTTGCCGACGGAAGCAAGGATTCAGCGAAACAGGAAGAGTTTGTCAGGCAGGTGGTTTCCTCTGGCCATGAAAGCCCGCTTGAGCATGTTAAATTTACCTTTGCCATAGAAGGGGTGTCGAGGGCGTTGACGCACCAATTAGTAAGGCACAGGATCGCTTCTTATTCTCAGCAGAGCCAGCGTTATGTGAAAGCATCGGATTTTGACTATATTATCCCGCCTTTAATTGAAGCAGACGCAGAGATGAAAAAAGAATATATAAATACGATGCAGGAGATTCAGGAAAGTTATAACCGTCTTCTGGGGGCTTTTGAGAAGAAAGGCAAAAAAGGCGAAACGGCGAATCAGGATGCGCGCTTTGTCCTGCCGCAGGCAGCGGAGACAAAAATAATCGTAACAATGAACTGCCGGGAGTTAATGCATTTCTTCAAGGAACGTTGCTGTTCCCGGGCGCAGTGGGAAATAAGAAGGCTTGCCGATGAGATGTTAAAGATTTGTAAACAGAAACTACCTGCGGTTTTTAATAATTCCGGGGCAAAGTGCGTGACTCTGGGATATTGTCCGGAAGGCGTTAAGTTTACCTGTAAAAGGTATCCGCTAAAAGAAGAAGTGTTGGGAGGAGCGAAATATGCCAAAACAAAAGAAAGCAGCTGAAATATTAAGAGGCATTAAGGATGGCTTGCGGGTTACCGGTATCGGCAGTGTGCCCTTTGCAGAGGCTGATGAAGCCTGCGAGCTTATCTTAAAATACTGCCCGCAAATCCCTTATGCACCGCAGCTTATAAAACGGGATCCGCGGGAAAATATATTTCTGCAATTCAGCGAAAACCTGCCTTGTCTTTTTGTGGACTGTGAGAAAAAGCAGGTCTTGTTTGATGATACGCAGGACAGGGAAAAGCAGCTGTTGGAGTTTTATGATTATATAACGCATAACTGTTATGACTACTTCCGCATAAGCCCGGAGTATGCAAAAGGGTTTTATTGTCTGCTTGAGAAGTGCAAAAAGAAAAAGAATCCTTTTATCAAAGTTCAGATTACCGGCCCGTTTACCTATTTACTATCGGTAACGAAAAAAGACAGGTCGTCCTTAATTTTTGATAATGAATTTGCCGAAGCTATAACTTTAGGATTAGCTATGAAGGGGCTTTGGCAGGCGCAGGAGATTAGAAAAGCCGGAAAAATCCCGATTCTTTTTTTTGATGAACCTTCCTTATGGGGTTTGGGTTCGGCTTATATGCCGGTAAGCGATGAAAGGGTAGCTTCTCTTATTGACAGTTTAATCAGCTTTATTAAGGAGCGCGATAAAGATTTACTGCTTGGGCTGCATTGCTGCGGTAATACCGACTGGAGGATGGTTTTTGATTCCGGGGTTGATATCGTCAGTTTTGATGCTTACAGTTTTGGGGATAAATTAGTGCTTTATCCGCAGGAGATTAAGCGATTCCTGCAGGGAGGCGGTTTTATTGCCTTCGGTATTGTCCCTACGTCGGAATATAAGGAAGGAATTACAGAGGAAGAGCTGCGCGATAAGTTCATTTCCGTTTTGGATGGGTTTGAAGAGAAAGGAATTCCCAGAGAGTTCTTATTGAGCAATGCGATT
>JAFGUY010000012.1 GCA_016938245.1 Candidatus Omnitrophota bacterium
GTCTCATAAGCCTCCTTTCGGGTCTTATGAGTATTATACCAGAAAAATAACATTTGTTCCATTCTTTTTGCGAAAGTCAATAATATAAGGAAGCCTTAGATATGAAAGAAACTGTACTTATCGTAGAAGATGAAAAAGATATAGCTAAAATGATTGATTATAATCTTAAAAAAGAAGGTTATAAAACGATTATCGCAAGCGACGGAGAGGATGCTATTGACGCAGCAATCTCGAAGATCCCCGATCTTATTCTCCTTGATTTAATGCTCCCGGGATTAGGGGGTTTGGAAGTTTGTAAAGAATTGAAGGCTGAAAGAAAGACCGCCTCTATTCCAGTTATTATGCTTACGGCTAAATCGCAAGAGTCGGATAAAATTGTAGGCCTTGAATTGGGCGCAGACGATTATGTGACTAAGCCTTTTAGCCCGAGAGAGCTTGTTGCCCGCATTAAAGCGGTCTTAAGGCGCGGTAAAGAAAAAGATAAATTGCCTGAGACTATTAAGATCGGCAATCTTACCCTGGATTTTTCTAAAATTGAAGTTGCTATCAAAGATAAGCCGGTTGAGCTGACTTCAAAAGAATTCGAGTTATTAAAAACATTAATTAAAGCAAAAGGCAGGGTATTATCCCGCGATTACCTTTTAGATAATATCTGGGGTTTTGATCATGCCATAGAAATTCAGACCCGTACGGTTGATGTGCATATCAGGACCTTGCGCAAGAAATTAAAGACAGAAGCAAAGCGTATACTTACCGTTAAAAACTACGGTTACAGGTTTGAGTATGAAGATTAGATCCTTGAGCTTTAAGCTTATCCTCTCCTACGCATTAATAATTATACTGACATTTTCACTACTGGGGATTTTTTTGTATAGGGATTTAAAGAGAAATTACCTCAAAGACCTTACAAATTCCCTTACCAACCAGGCCTTGCTAATAGAAGCACAGATTTCTCCGTTATCTGTTGGCAAAAAAGATATCCAGAGTTTAAATAATTTAGTTAAAGACTTAAGCGCAAAGATAAACTTACGCGCTACTTTAATAGATAGGGATGGGGTGGTACTGGCTGATTCCGAGAAATCTTCGCAGGAAGTCCTGATTATGGATAACCACGCTAACCGTCCGGAAATAAGGTTTGCCTTAGGGGGAGCGGTAGGAAATGAGATACGCTATTCCGATACCTTAAAGATGGATATGCTTTATGTTGCTGTACCCTTGAGTAGAAACGACGACATTATCGGAAGCGTAAGGCTGGCAATACCATTGACAGGGGTGCAGAAGATGTTTGCAGAGATAAAGGGAATACTTGTTTTAAGTATTCCTTTTTCTCTCTCCCTATCCTTTATTTTAAGTACTTTTTTTGCCTTAAAGATTATTAAGCCTGTAAACAAAATAATCAGCGTTGCCAGGAAATATTCTTTAGGCAATTTCTCACACAGGGTTTATCACGAGGCTAATGATGAGATCGGAGAACTTGCTCTTACCTTGAATAAAATGGCAAAAGATATAGAAGAGAAGGTAAGTGCCATAAAAGACCAGAGCCAGCAGCTAACAGCGGTATTTAACAGCATGATTGAAGGGGTAATCGTTACTTCTAAGGCAGGGGTGGTAGTCTCCATAAATCAGGCGATAGAGAAGGTTTTTGATGTTAAAAAACAGGATGTAGAAGGTAGGCACTTCCTTGAGGCAATACGTAATAATGAAATTTCCGGGATAATCGACCTTACGCTTAAAGAAGGCAGCCAAATTACTAAAGAGATTATCTTAGTTTTTCCTGTGCAGCGCATATTTGAAGTTAACGCGACCCCTATCTTTAGCGATAATTCAGTAAATGGAGCGCTGGTAGTCATACACGATATAACTGAGATAAGAAGGCTGGAGACTGTGCGCCGGGATTTTGTGGCTAATGTCTCGCATGAGCTAAAAACTCCGCTTACTTCTATTAAAGGGTTTGTTGAGACCTTGCTTGAAGGCGCTTTGGAGGATAAGGAGAATAACCGGAATTTTCTTAAGATAATACAAACTCACGCAGACCGGCTGGATACATTAGTTAACGACCTTTTGTCTTTGTCAAAGCTTGAATCAGAAGGGATAGAGATTAGGAAATCAGTTTTTGATTTACATTCTCAAGTTAATGAGGTATTAAAGGGTTTTAAATCCCGGTTAAAAGACAAAGAGGTCAAAGTTGAGAATCTTTTGCCTGAAGAATTAAAGGTAAATGCCGACGAAGACAGGGTGTTTCAGGTTTTGCTTAATTTAGTTGATAATGCAATTAAGTTTAATAAGGAAAAAGGTTTTATCAAGGTTTACAGCGAGTTTAAAGGTGATAATCTAAAAGTTACAATAGAGGATTCCGGCTGCGGCATACCGCCGAAAGATATGCCGAGAATTTTTGAGCGTTTTTACCGGGTGGATAAGGCGCGCTCGCGCGAACTCGGAGGAACAGGATTAGGGTTATCTATAGTAAAGCATATCATTGAGCTTCATTCAGGCTCTGTTGGTGTTGAGAGTACCGAAGGCTTAGGCTCCAAATTCTGGTTTACCCTTCCAAAATAGCAGTATAATTCCCTCTTTTTTATTTTACCTACATTTTACCTTACCTTGAAGCGGATTTAACCCCCTTGTTTTATACTCTATCCATGATTAAGAAAATTATCAAAAGACTCAATTCATTATTTCAGGCTCTTAAAGAAATTTTAAGAGACGAGCTTTTTATAATGGAGAGTTTTTATAACCAGTACACCTAACATTTTTCGGAGGAGGAAAGGTATGGATAATTTTAGGATTCTAGTAGTTGAAGATGATAAGGATATAAACGGGCTTATTGCTTATAACCTGCGCAAGAACGGCTTTTTGGTTGAACAGGTATTTGATGGCCTGGAAGCGCGCAAAGCTTTAGTGCAGGAATTTTTTCCTATAGTCATCCTTGATATTATGCTTCCCGGGATTGACGGGTTTGATATCTGTAAAGATATAAAGGAAAGTATTATTGGGCATAAATCTTATGTAATTATGATCTCTGCTAAGGCCTCAGAGCAGGATAAGCTTTACGCGCATATATTAGGGGCGGATTGTTATATTACTAAGCCTTTTTTTGTGAAGGATTTAATTTCGGTAATTAAAGAGATAAGCGCTCTTTCGACGAGAGAATATACGGTAGAGTCATGAAGGTAATTTTACACAGATTTTACATATTCTATAAGCGGATTTAATAGGCTTATCTTAATATATATTTGTCAAAGAAAAATTCCGTAAAAATACGGATAGTTAAACAATACCCGGCCTTATCGGATAGGCCGGTATGCACTTACTGTGCAAGGAGGGAGAAAAAAATGAAGAAACAAGCAACAATGATAGGAGCAATAGGCTTAATTATAGGCTTATTGGCAGTAAGCGTATCTTATGCAGGAGAGATCGACCTTTTGTTGGAGAAGCTCGTTGACAAAGGAGTTTTAACCGGCGCAGAGGCGCAGCAGGTTAAGTATGAAACACAGGAAAAGGTAAAGAAAGAGATAGCAACAGGTAAATCTGAGTCTATGCCCAAATGGATACAGAATATGAAGCTAAAGGGCGACTTGAGGTTGAGGTATCAGTATAAGCATGAAAAGGCAGCAAATGACTATAGCAAGGATACGAATATTGGACGAGTAAGGATGCGTTTGGGTTTAGAAAGTAAAATAAATGAAAAGATTATGGCAGGAATAGGTATAGCCACGGGTTCTAACGGCGACCCGCGTTCTACCAATGTTACTTTTGGCGCAAGCGATGGTGGGTATTCTACTAAATTTGGAATCCGCTTAGATAACGCTTATGCTAAATATGAGCCTTTATCGTGGTTAAGCCTTGTAGGCGGTAAAATGCTTCTAAAAGATGTTTTTTGGGAGCCTACAGATTTAATCTGGGATACAGATATTACTCCTGAAGGCGCGGTTATTGGGTTTAAGAAGAACATAAACTCTGAAACATCAGTTTTTATGCAAACCGGCGGCTTGGTAATGATAGCGGATACTTCTAGTAACGTGGACCCGACTATGGCATATCTGTTACAAGCAGGAGCTACCCATAAAGTTAACGATACTCTTTCTTTAAAGGGCAGCCTTACGATGTATAATTTCAGCAATGTTAAGGGAACATCTCCTAGTGAATTCTCATCAGCATCTAATACAGGTATTACTAAGCCAAGTGGTTCTGATCCTACTGGTGCATACACCTATAATTATAATATGTTGAATCCTGCTTTGGAATTAAGCATTAAAGAGCCATTTAAAGCATTAGGGTTAAATGTAGAGAGCCTGAAATTCCTGGGTGAATATGTAAATAACCTTGCAGCTCCTGATAAAAATAGCGGTTTTTCATTAGGATTTAAAATGGGAAACAGCAAAATAGAGAAATGGGGAGACTGGCAGATTAAGTACATATATGCCATGCTTGAAAAGGATGCGGTTCTTGACGTGTTGCCTGATTCTGATCGTCTTGGTGGTAAAACCGGGATGAGAAGCCATGAGGTAGAGTTGCAATATGGCTTAGGTAAGAATACTTTCTTGGGCCTTGATGTATACCGGTCTTGGAATATCAAAGGCGGTGCAAAAGCGCCTGAAACTCTTGTGCAGCTTGACTGGAATATGAAGTTTTAACAAATAGATGGCACCCCGCGCTTATGCTGAATTGCGCGGGTGTCCCCTTGTGGGGAAATTGCGCGGGTGTTATCTTCGAGGAGGATTTAAAGATGAAAAAGTTAGTGATGATAATGGCAATAGGGGCAGTGGCAGTGAGTTTAGCCGCAGGCACCTGTTTTGCCGAGAAGATCGTAATGGCCGGATCTACAACAGTCCTGCCAATTGCGCAGAAAACAGCAGAGGTATTTATGGATGAAAACTCCGGCGTGGATATAAGCGTCCGCGGCGGCGGTTCAAGCGTAGGTATTACCGCGCTTATTGACGGAAACTGCGATATCGCGGATTCCTCAAGGCCGATTAAGGATACTGAAATACAGAAGGCAGCTTCTAACAACAGGGATCCTGTGGCGCATATTGTCGCGCTTGACGGGATAGCAGTTGTTATTAACAAGTCAAATCCTATATCCAAACTTTCTAATAAGCAGGTTAGGGATATATATACAGGTAAGATAACTGATTGGGCACAGCTTGGCGGAAAGCCGGGAAAAATAGTAGTTGTATCTCGTGATACCTCAAGCGGAACTTTTGAAGCCTTCGGAGAGCTTATAATGAAGAAAGAAAAAGTTATTCCGGGCGCTCTTATGCAGGCGTCAAATCAGGGTGTTGCCCAGATAATTGCCCAGACCCCGGGAGCAATAGGATATGTGGGTTTAGGGTTTATGTCCGGAGAATTAAAGCCGGTTGAGATTGACGGTGTGATGCCTTCTAATGAAACCGTTCTTTCCGGAAAATATCCTGTAACCCGTCCGCTTTTTATGTATTCAAACGGCAAGCCGCAGGGTATAATTAAAGAATACCTTGATTTTGTAAAAAGTCCAAAGGGCCAGGAATTGGTTGAGACGCAAGGTTATGTCGGGTTAAAGTAAATTAAGCGTTTACTCCGACAAACGCGGCAGGCCTTCCAAGACCTGCCGCGCCTCCATTTTATTGACTTTCGCAAAAAGAATGGAACAAATGTTATTTTTCTGGTATAATACTCATAAGACCCGAAAGGAGGCTTATGAGACCAC
>JAFGUY010000084.1 GCA_016938245.1 Candidatus Omnitrophota bacterium
GCCTTATAGCAATAAGCCCTTGCTGTTATCCCTAATATCGCAATTACCACCATAAAAAACCTTGGGGACGCTCCCCAAAGGGACACTTTACTCTCAAAATTAAAGATTTTTCTCATTATTTTATACGATTTTGCTCAAAAACTTCTGGGGAGCGTCCCCCAGAATGGGGAGCGCCCCTAAGCGCTGTATAGATTTGCTTGACTGTTTCTTCCAGGCCATATTTGTAATCCCAGGCAGGATAATGCGCTTTGAATTTGGAGACATCGGAAATCCACCAGATATGGTCTCCAAGGCGGTTTTTAGGGATGTATTCATAATTTAACTCTTTGCCGGTTATTTTTTGGCAAAGTTCAATTGCTTCAAGAATAGAGATATTGGCAAGCCTGCCCCCTCCGATATTGTAAACTTCTCCGGGACGGGGAGCTTGAAAAAAATGGTAGAAGGCGTTAACTAAGTCAAAGGCGTGGATATTATCGCGCACCTGTTTTCCCTTGTAGCCATAGATTAAGTATTTTCTCCCGCTAACCGCGCATTTGATAAGATACGCTAAAAACCCGTGCAGCTCTGCCCCGGAATGCGCCGGGCCGGTAAGGCAGCCGCCACGGAAGATCCCGGTCCTTAAGCCAAAATAGCGGCCATATTCCTGCGCCATTATATCCGCCGCAGCCTTTGAGGCGCCGAATACCGAATGCAGGCAATTGTCGATACTCATTGACTCATCAATTCCTTTATAGTATGGGTGGCTTTCGGAAACCTCATAACGCTTCTCTAATTCAACTAAAGGCAGGGAATTCGGCCGGTCGCCATAGACTTTATTGGTTGAGGTAAAGATAAAAACAGAATAAGGGGAAAAATTCCGGTATGCCTCAAGCAGAGTAAGCGTCCCCTGCGCGTTTATTTCAAAATCAACCCGGGGGTCCTTTGCCGCCCAATCGTGGGACGGCTGGGCCGCAGCGTGGATAATTAAAACTATATTTTTTTTATACCTCTTGAATATTTTATTTACCTGTTTTTCATTACGGATATCTATAAAATAATGGCTGTAGTTTTTATACCGGGACCTAAGCCGCTTGAGGTTCCAAAGAGTTGAGCCATCTTCGCCAAAAAAACCCTTACGCATATTATTGTCAATACCGATAATATCAAAACCTTTTTCAGCGAATAGGCCTACGGCTTCCGAACCAACTAACCCGCAAGAACCAGTAATTAACACAACCGCCATTTACTCTCCACTTTTGCTTAGGGAGCGTCCCCAAGGTTTTAGATACCAATTTACGGTTAAACGCAGGCCTTCTTTAAAGCTAATCTTTGGCTTCCAGCCAATTTCTCTTCTTACCTTCGTAGAATTAAGCGAATACCTTAAGTCGTGGCCGGGCCGGTCTTTGACGAACTCAAAGCGGTTTTGGCTGGCGCCTAAATACTTTAAAATAAGCCTTACTGTATCGATATTTTTACTCTCTATCCCGCTTCCTAAATTATATATTTCACCTATCTTCCCCTTTTGCGTAATTTGTAAAATCCCCCTTGCGCAGTCATCCACATAAAGCCACTCACGGACATTTTGGCCCCGGGCATAAACAGGCGCCTTGCCGCCTTTAAGCACGCTCGCGATAGCAACCGGAATTAATTTTTCCGGGAACTGCCAGGGGCCGTAATTGTTACAGGGCCGGATTATGATTGCCGGAAACTTATAGGTCCTGATATACGCCTGGGTTAATAAATCCGCCGCGGCCTTGGAAGCGGCGTAAGGGCTGTTGGGCCTAACCGCTGATTTTTCACTAAATTTGCCTTTAGAGATTTCGCCATAGACTTCATCCGTTGAGATAAAAATAAACTTTTTAACATTATACTTACGGCTGGCATCTAAAAGCACCTGCGTTCCTTTGATATTCGTTTCTATAAACGGAGTGGAATCCTGAATACTGCGGTCAACATGCGTTTCGGCGGCAAAATGGACAATTATATCCGGTTTATCTTTGAAGAAAACTCGCTCTATTTGTTTTTTACTGCAAATATCGGTCTTATAAAACTTAAATTTCCCCCTCGCCTCTTCAAGCCGCTTCAGGTCTCCGGCATATGTAAGTTTATCAACGACTACAGGGACAGCCCCTTTCGGGGACAGCCCCTTCGTCAATAACCTCACAAACGCGCTTCCGATAAACCCCGCCCCTCCGGTAACCAAAAACCTCGGGGACGCTCCCCGAGGGGACACTCTACTTTCAAAATCAGCACTTTTTTGCATGATTCTCACAGGATAAAAGGGAATAAGGGGGCGTTTCTGTTTTTTCTTTATTCATGTTTTATATATTCCTGCACGCACTCCCCTAAGACTCCCTTTATATCTTTTATTTTAAATCCGGTTTTAGAAAGTTTATCTGTAGATAAAAGTAAATTAGTCCTCACCAGCCTTAAGTTTTTTAGCGGTATTACCTTCAGCTTGTATTCAGGAAAATATTTCTGATAAACTCGCATTAATTCTGGATAGCGTAACTCGCCTTTATTTACCAAATTATATACGCCTTTAGCATTAATCTTAAGTAAATGTTTGACTGCTAGTATAAAATCCGGAATATAAGTCACGGAGTTTGGGATATCAATGACTTTTTTATACTTTAGAAGTTTATCTAAAAGGTTCTTCGGGTGCTTTTCGTTTGTAAGCGGAATCCGGATACGCAAAATCAGGATATTATAATCTCGGGCGAGTTTTTCAATCGCCCTTTCGGCGTAGATTTTGCTGCGGCTGTAAAATAACCTAAAGAAGTAATCTTCACTATCTTCTTTTATCGGCTTATCCTTTTTGTAGTCAAAATTAAATATGCACCCGCTAGAAATATGCACCAACTTTATATTATTGCGCAAACAGACTTCCGCCAAAATAACCGGAATAAAACTATTGGCAAGCAAAACGCCGTCGATATCAAGCTCGCAGTCATCGACATTTCTTCTTCCGGTTATGCCAATGCAATTTATAATTGTTTTAGGTTTATATTTTTTAACTACTCTTTCGGCATCCTTGTAGGATTCTATCCAGGAATCCGAGATCTTGCAATTGAGTCCTTTTTGAAGGTGCTTGCCGATAAAACCTTTTCCTAAAATAAGTATGTCTTTATTCATCAGCAACATCCTTTAAATACTGTCCGTAGGAAATCGGCATTTGCCCGGCAAGCCTTAGAAGATCCTCTTTGTTAATATAGCCCCTTCTATAAGCGACTTCTTCGGGACAACCAACCTTTAACCCTTGCCTGTCTTCTATCGTTTTGATAAAAACCGAGGCGTCAATAAGCGCCTGCGGAGTTCCGGTATCAAGCCAGGCATAGCCGCGGCCTAAAAATTTTACCTTAAACCTGCCTTGCCTGATGTATTCATTATTTACGCCGGTTATCTCCAGCTCCCCGCGTTTAGAAGGCTTAATGCTCTTGGCAATTTTTATGACATCATTATCATAAAAGTAAAGCCCGGAGACAACCCAGCTTGACTTTGGTTTTTTAGGCTTTTCAATAATCGCGGTAACTTCATGATTTTTGTTAAATTCAATAACTCCGTAACGGCCGGGGTCTTTTACCAAATACCCGAATACGCTTGCCCCTTTTTTCATTTTTGCGGATTGCCGAAGAAGCTTGCCTAAATTATAACCGTAAAATATATTATCGCCTAAGATAAGACAAACGTTATCTTTCCCAATGAACTTTTCTCCGACGATAAAACTTTGGGCAATCCCTCTCGGCTCATTTTGAACCGCATAAGATATCTTTATGCCAAGGCTTGAGCCATCATTCAATAAATCCTTAAACCGGGGTGTATCTTTCGGCGTAGAAATAACCAGGATATCTCTGATCCCGGCAAGCATTAAGACCGAAAGCGGATAATAAATCAGCGGCTTGTCGTAAATTGGCAACAGCTGTTTACAAGCGCCTTTTGTAATCGGATAAAGACGGGTTGCCCTGCCTCCTGCTAAAATTATGCCTTTCATTTAAGTCATCTCTCCTGTTTTAAATAGGGACGGTTCTTAGACCAAAGGAGAACTGTCCCCTTTTAGGGGACAGTTTAGCTTTGAGTTAAGAACCGTCCCTATTTTTTCTGTATTTAAAATACATTGATATTAGTATAAGCAGTGTTGTTAAGGTTACGGAGTTTGCGCAGATAATAATAGAGTCCCGGCGATAAAAACCGTAGGCTACCCACAAGGAAACACCTAAAGAAAGCTGAAAGAGCATAACCACGCTCAGGTCCTTAATAGATTTAGTCCTTAAACCACGGACTATCTGCGGGATAAAGGAAAACATGGTTAATGTTGCGGCTGTTGCGCCAATAATTGTCCAAATCATCTGTGGGACGCTCCCCAAAGGGACACTCTACTCTCAAAATTAAAGATTTTTCTCATTTTCATTACTTTGTTAGAAAATATTTTTCTTCCCGATTATTTTTAAAAACTGTCTTTATGTAACTTATGAAAAATCATAACTTACGACATATCAATGCGTTGCGTCAATTTTTCTCTTGATTTTTTATCCTAACTTCTGCTATTCTATAGGCATATCTGCAATTGTAAATTCCTTAAC
>JAFGUY010000013.1 GCA_016938245.1 Candidatus Omnitrophota bacterium
AATTTCCTTCTCTGTAAAATCCTGAAGCAATATCCTTCAAAGCCTCATCTTTTATATCTGAATTTACCAACGACTGGGCATAAAGCTTATATAATCCTTTAGCGCTGGATTTTTCATCATAAGAAATAAGCACATCCGCTATTTCCTTAATCAGGCCCATATCCTTACCAGTCTTTACGTATTCTAAAGCGGAGTTCTTTAGATCTAAAAGCGCATCATCAGCAAAAGTATCCTGTTGGTCCTTATGGAACCTGTATAAAAGTAGCTTAGAATATAGGAATTCCGGGCTGTCGGAAGATAAGGACTCGACAGCTTTATTCGATTCCTTTACTATTTCGTCGCGGTAGTCATTTCCTTTTGCAAAATACTCATCCCAATTTTTGCTCTCTTCCAGGTATCTTAACTGCTGATAACGGCTTAAGGCCTTATTGTAATTTAAATAAGGCGCAATATTATTATCTCCGGGGCAGAGGCTTCTTAATAAATCTACAAACTCTGAATATTTATTATCCCGAAAATAAACCTCTCTTAATTTATACAGGCAATCAAGGGCTCTCTCTTTTTCTTGACTATTGCATATGCATCCTTCAAGCTCTTTCGGATCTAAAGCATAGGCAATCTTTGACAGCCAGCTTACAAAAATAAGATTTAAGATAATTGCCGATAATAAAAATGATTTTGCCCCGGGCCTTTTCATTTTTTACCCCTCTTGTTATTTAAGTTCGGGTTTTTCCAGAACTCCCTTATAACATAATATGCCTTGCGCGGTATGCGCTTATTTAAACCATTCTCTAATTCCGGCGATATTGCCACGATACCAAACCACTCTTCATTCATATTCTTATTACCTTCTGCCTTTATATCAAAATAATAACTGCTGTTTGACCAGTTAGAACCTGTATCGTGCACGCTCCAGCTATCCGGGTTATGCTCATCGTGTTTCCACCATTCATCGCTCCATTCAAAGATTGCCCCGCCTAAACAATTTCCTGCGCCTTTCTGGTTTCCGGCTAAATTTTCATATATCTGGCGCCACTGTAATTCAAGGAAAAATGCCTGCATATTCTGGTCTTCTTTATTTAGGTAGGCATCATAGGCATCGGCACCGAATTCCGAAATGAATATAGGCTTATCAAAGGTAAGCCGAAGAGAGTTAAAAAGATTACCAAAGGTCTTCCCCCGGTAAATTATACAGGCGACTATATCTATATCCGGTGCATATTCCTTGGCAAACTCTAAGCCGACAAGCTCGCCGTTCCCTAATGCCACCGGATGATTCTTATCAATTTTCTTTATCTCGCGCGCGATATCATTGACAAAAGAATAATAAATCTTAGTGCGCATTGCCTTCTGCTTGGCAGGATCCGGTTCTTTATCTATCTCTTCGCTCCCCCAGGGTTTGACATGCCCTAAGCAGGAATAATTATTCTCATTCCCTAAAACCCACATTAAAACTCCGGGCTCGTCTTTGTATGCCCTGACCATCTCCAAAACTTCCTCTTTTATCCTCTTCTGGAACTTCTTATCCGCATAAAAAGGGCAGGGGAACTCCCAAAAGCCCAACCAGTTCCCTAATATAGTGCGTATGCCGTGCTTCTCATATAAATAACGGATTACTCTTTTTGTCTCTTCAGGGCTACCGTTTACCTGATATACCCTTATGGTATTAACTCCCATATCTTTCATAAGCTTTCCGTCAACCTCCCAAGGCTTATTCGGGTCAGCCCACCAGTCATATTCATGGTTCTGGCCTATAGGGACAGGATTATAACAGACACCTTTTATAATATACAGCTTGCGCTCTACGATAAGCTGATAATGGTTATTTTTTAGCTTCTTTATATAAACTTTAGGCGTTACTCTTGCAGCCGCTCCCAAAATAAAAACCACCACCAAGAAAATAGGGACGGTTCTCAAAACAAAGCAAAAGTGTCCCCTTTTCGGGGACACTTTTAGAACGAGTTGAGAACCGTCCCTAGGCTTGGTAAGTTTGTTATTCGTATTTGATTTCATCCAGATAAAACACAGCGCCTTCAGGATTGTTGTCTACGTTAGTTGCCCAGCAAAATCCACCAATGAGATAAGACATATCTTTACCTTTCAAATCAATGGTGTATTTGGTCCAGTCTTTATTTAAGATTACTGGTCCGATAACTGCCGAGTCAGAATCAGAGAATTCACCCATAATCCCTCCGACCTTAAACTCCTCGATCCGTTCTTCGCCCTTAGCTCCTTTAGCCCAAAATGTCAGGCTGGTTGCCTTGGATAAATCAAACCCTGCATCAACATTCCCCCAGTTATTTGCCGGGTTCTGCCAGATCATACCTGCCCAGCCAGCACCCTGCATTTTTTTACCGCTGTAGGTTATCTTAATGCAGCTATCCCCTAAATAAGGGTCTTCTTTTGACGAGCCTTCATACTTTAAATCGCCGTAATCACCCATCCAACCAGAAGGAATAAAATGATTTTTGATTGATGAACGGTCAGAATAAACATAAAAAGGCATCATCTCCTGCTTTTTGCTTTCCGGTTTTACTGACGGATCCGCTTCAAACTTTATATCATCAATATAGAAAATTGCGCCGTCAGGGTTTAAATCCGCAGTGGTAGTCCAGCCGAACCCTCCATTCACATAAGTTAGGTCTTTACCGGCAAGATTAACCGTGTACTGTTTCCAGGAATTAGTAAACTCAATCGGCCCCATCTCAATAGCAGCTGAATCCGGATAAGTACCCTTAATACCTCCGATCATAACCTTTTGTATTACCTCTCCGCCTTTAGCGCCGCGCGCCCAAAAGGTAAGTTTGGTCATCCCGGAAAGATCAAAACCGCTTTTTTTATTACCCCAGTTATTTGCCGAGCTCTGCCAGTAAACACCTGCCCATCCCTGATTCTGGGATTTCTTAGCGCTATAGGTAAACTTTATACTGGTTGTCCCGGAACGGGGATTTTCAGCTGATTGATCTTCCATTTTGATATCGCCGTAATCACCTATCCAGCCGGAAGGAATAAAGTGGTTATCCTTGGCATTTTTATCCGTGTAAACCACAAATTCCTTAAGGCTGCTTTGCGCTAAAACTACCGCAGGGAAGACTAACCCTAAAACCAATAAAACTGCTAACAATTTCTTCATTTCTTACACCCCCCTTTTTTATAAATAAATTGAAATATCTATTTTTGTATCGTCATTTTCATTTTTGTTGTTCTTTATAATTCGCCCTCCTTTCTCCCCCAATTTTATTCCCATAATTTTTGATAAGTATAATAAGCCTTACGAAGATGCCTGTAAAACGGGCTTTGTGTTCCGTCACCCTGCCCGCATATGCCTAACCATTCTTCGAGCATATACCCGCCCGGAAAAGGCCCTATCCAAAGCCCTTTAGTATCGTGTATTGCCGGCTCATATCCTTTCCACCACTCATCTAACCATTCAAAGACTACCCCGCCTATGGAATTACCGGCCCCTGTACTAAAAGCCATATTGGAAGCTATATCTTCCCATGCGCCTTTATGGTAAGCTGCCTGAAGCTCTTCCGCCTCAAGAAGGGTCTTGCCTTCCACATATGCAGAGCATCCGTATTCAGTAATAAAAGCCGGGGCACCTGCCTCTTCTTTAACCCCTCTCCAGAAACGGCCAAACCCGTAATCACCGCGGTAAGAGTTAGCCCCGAAAATATCTATATCCGGGGCGTTCTTGCCAAACTTATCCAGAAAGAGGATATCCCCGCTGCATATAGCTACGGGGTGGTTTGAGTCAATAGACTTAATGACCTTGGCTACCTCATTGGCAAACTTAAAGAAAGCATCCGGTTCAGTATTGGCATTACAGGCATAACCATAGACATTTTCATTTCCTAAAAGCCAGAACAGAATATACGGCTCATCCTTATGCGCGTTAACCATCTTTTTAACCGACTCAATCATATTCTTTCTATGCTCTTCATTATTATAATCGGTTCCCGGGTTCCACTGTGCGCCTGAGCCTAAGGCATATTTGCCTAAGAAATCCCCCATAATCACGCGGATGCCGTAAGTATTATATAAATCCCTTAGTATATCTTTATTTATCTTTTCCGGATGATGATAAAGCCTTATGGTATTTACCCCCATATCTTTCATTAACTTAAAATCTCCGGCATCATATGGGCCGTCAGCCTTCCCGTTATTATTAAAATCATCCTCCATCCAGTTAGTCATCGTCCCCTCATCAGGAGACTGGCCGACTTTAGTAGGGGCGTAAGTCATTCCTTTTATAATATAGGGTTTGCCATCGGCTATAAGCTGCCAGTCGCCGTTTTCATATTGCACTGTGTGCACCCTGCCTGTACCGGATCTTCTTTTGACGGCAGGTGTATTTACCTGTTCCTTAAGTCTAGCTTTATCAGCCGCGCTTACCTTAATAAACTTGCCGGGATTTGCCACCGCAATATCATTGGCAACAATATTATCATAACCGTTAATTATCTTAATATCCGCCCCTTCTAGTTTATACCCCAGCTGGGGATTATTTTTCAAAATAAAATTTATCTTGGCAACTGCTGCCTGGCCTACATACCAGGGGGTATGGAAGTATGTCCAACCGTAACTTCCCGGGAAATGAACAACGATAGCGTAATAGCATTTAAGCGCGTGCTTTATTAAGCCCGCCTTTTCTAAGATTAACGCTGTGTAAAATAATTTTACGCCCTGCGGCTCTGAAGAAGTGGCCCATTTAAAGAATGCCGCTTCCAAATCCGGGGACTGCAAAAAATCCCACATGTCTCCCTCAAGCCGTTTCTCTTTTAAGGCCTTCTTAAAAGCAGGATTCCACCTTACTGAAGTCGAATTAGGATATATACCTTCTCCTGCCGCAGCAATTAAGCCCTCCTGGTCAGTGACTACATACTTATAATCTCTGGTTCCTATATTTTTAAATTCACCGTATTTTACGTAATCGACAAAGTCCTCTTTGCCGGGGTCATAGAGGTTAATTTTTGTAACCAGCTGGCTGACTTTCTTTTTCTTCTTATCAACCTCAATCGAACCGGTCTCTATCTTTTTAATAGTCTGCTCTGCCGTTAATTTTATTGACCAGAACCAGCCGCGCTGGTCCCAAGCCTGGGCATAAGGATATTTTTCTATTATCAGCCTAAGTATCTTCTTAGCATCTTCTATTTTTTCCTGTCGCATGTATGACTCTGCTTGGATAAAATAGGCGGTGGCTACGTCATTTAATGCCGCTACCTCTAAAATCTCATTCTTGTTCTTAGGCATTTCTCTTAAAGAAGTCTGTTCTTTACTTGCCTGACCACTATAGAGATCAATCAGCTTCTGTGTATATTTAAAGGTCGCCTCAATATCGCGCTTGCCGTGCGCTGTCCAGGCCTTGTCGATAAGCTCTGCTGAAGTAGGATTGCTTTCTTCTGCATGCAAGCCG
The DNA here is from genome assembly GCA_016938245.1 of Candidatus Omnitrophota bacterium. Classification (GTDB taxonomy): domain Bacteria; phylum Omnitrophota; class Gorgyraeia; order Gygaellales; family Profunditerraquicolaceae; genus Sherwoodlollariibacterium. Next base: position 5,417 of record JAFGUY010000013.1, read on the forward strand.
ACAGAAGCCTGCTTACCGGACAAATAGGCCTGCCTTGCAGGAAGGAAGGTAAGCGCCAACAGGAAAAACACAAAACCAAAAGTTAAAACTAAATTTGTTAATTTTTTATGCTTCATTTTTTCTCTAACCCTAGCTTCTTCTCTCTCCTCTTCGCCTTTCTTCTTCTATTCTTCTCTCTTCCTCTGCTGCCCTTCTTTCTCCTCTTCGCCTTTCAACCTGCGCGCGAATATCGCATGCCTTAACTTCTGAAATATCAAAAGTCATAATAATTAAAATAGCGGCCAGAGAGGTCACAATCGGAATACCGATATCGAAAATCCTCATCCACAATAGAGTATCAGAAGCCTGGGCCAAACCAATCTCCTGCCGAAAACCGGTTGCGTTGATAAGGAATCCTGAGATAAGCGATGCAAGCGCTATTCCCAATTTCACCATCCACCAGTACACTGCACTAAACATACCTTCGCGCCGGGTGCTGGTTGTAAGTTCGTCAAGGTCGCAAACATCAGCAACCATAGAGCTCATGAGCGTAAAGAGCGATCCTAAGCCAAAAGCGATGAAAGGAGCGGCAATAAAGAGTAAATAGGGGTTACCGGGATTATAACCTATCCATTTTAAAGCGTAACCGACGATCGAAAGAGGAATGGTGATAAAGAATGTATTTCTTTTCCCGAGTTTTCTGGAAAGCCATGTGGTTACAAAAATTACGCCCATAGTACAAATAGCACTGAATGTTCCGTAGAAACCGAGTAAAACCCCTCCTTTTGCATAGGCCTGGTCAAGCACAGGAGCATTCTGAAAAACATAGAAGAAAACAACATAAATGGTAAACGCTGAAGCGCACATGAATCCTCCAAAAATGAGCAAAGTGGCTACGCAAAGTTTAAGAAAAGGCTTACATTTGAGGGTAATAAAGGCTCCTCTAAAGAATCCTTTTGTTACATTCAGGGCCCCTTTAAGATCAGGCTTCGGTAAATTTTGAAAGTGTTCTTTATTGAAGATAGCCGGGAGGATACCGAACCCGATGATGACGGCACCGATGATGACGGCGAGAACACGCCCGCCGTAAACAATATCCGGAAACCACCCTTGATTATGCATAATTGCCCAACACCATGGAGCGATGAGCCATGGCAATTGACCGACAAAATTGCTGGCTCCCTGCAGGCGTGTGCGCTCGTGATAATCAGGTGTCATTTCATAGCCGAGCGCAATCCAGGGAATAGAAAAACAGGTAAATCCGATAAAATAGAGAATTTGAAATATCAAGAAGTACCAGAAATAAAAAATTTCGCTATGCCCTTTATAAAGCTGGAACATCAAAGTAAAACAAAGGCCTCCGATAATAGCCCCTAAAAATATCATCGGTTTGCGCCGGCCCCAGCGGGTCCGCAGATTATCAGAAAAATACCCGGTTATAGGGTCTGATATAGCGTCAATGATACGCGGGATAGCTCCGACTAAACCCACCAAAGCGGGATTCACGCCTAATCCGAGGTTTAAAACAATGGCCATCTGCCCAATGAAAGCAGCTTGAGCAGTATTCGCAAAAGCGCCCATACTATATATGAATTTCTGAAAAAATGGAATGCGGTCAGCAAGGGCTGTGATATGGCGCTTGGGTTTAGACGTAGATTCTTCCACTGTTTGTCTTCCTTTCTTTACACCCCGCGCTAAAAAAGGCACTCGGCGCTTATTTGAATTGCGCCGGTGTCCCCTTGTGGGGAAATTGCGCTGGTCTGCCGCCTTCTGCGGCAATTAATAATAATAAGTGTTGTATTATAACAAATATATCTAATATAAGCAAGATTATTGTCGCATACGCTATCCTTAAACCCCGGTTATCAGCCAAATAGCGTTTGGGAAGTTACCCCTTTGGCAATATACTTCTGCATCAACAAATACACTATAATTATAGGCAGGGCTGTTATAGTAAGCCCCGCCATCAAAAGCGGGTAATCAGTCAGAAACTCTCCCTGAAACATCATCAGCGCCCGTTGAAGGGGCATCAGGTTTTTACTGTCGAATATTACCAGCGCCAGCACATATTCGTTCCAGACATTCAGGGCGTTAAAAACTACCACTACCGCAAGCGCAGGCTTGGCAAGGGGCATAGCCACATGCCGCCATATCCCTATCTTAGAACATCCGTCGAGGCGCGCAGCATCTTCAAGCTCTCTGGGTATCGTATCAAAAAAGGTCTTCAGTAAAAATATGCTCATAGAAAGCCCAACGCTAATCATACAGAGGATATAGCCTAGCGGTGTATTGCGCAGGTGTAATTTATTCAACAGGACAAATAAAGCTACGAAGCTCCCCGGTATAGGAATCATCATTGCCGCTATAAATAAGGCAAAGATGATATTTCTTCCGGGAAAACGCAGGCGCGAAAACGCATAAGCTGCCATCGAAGAAATAATTACTATTGCGAATACCACGGAAACGGTGTAAAAAACGCTGTTTAAAAAGTAACGGCCGAAGTCGCTCTCTCTAACCGCATGATAATAATTCTCAAAATGGAATTGGCGTGGGATAAGCGAGATGTCGCTAAAAATAACCTCTTGCGTCTTAAAGCTTGAAGCAACCATCCATAATAACGGATAAAGACAGGTTATTGCAACGCTAATAAGGAATAAATGAATGACGAGGTTTAACGTAATTTTCTTTGTCTTGTAATAAACTGCGGAACTCATACTTGTCGATACCTCTTAGATAGCCTATACTGGATAAAGGAGATAACCACTAAAATCACTCCGAAAGTAATCCCCTGCGCACAAGCATAGCCGAAACGCGATGAATCGCGCATAACCGTCAGTATTCTTAAAACCGGGACTGATGTATGCCCGGCAAATTCTCCTCCTACAAGCCCGAGGATCAATGCGAATGACTGCATTGTACCTAAGATAGTAAGGATCGCCACTAAAACTACGACCGGGATCATTGAAGGAATAGTAATCTTTCTAAAACAACCCCAGGCATTGGCTCCATCCACGCGCGCTGCCTCATAAAGTTCCTTGGGGATAGTCTGTAGGCCCGCAAGAAAAATTAAAAAACCCCAGCCAAAACCCTTCCAACTGTGTACCAGCGCTACGATAGTCAATGCGGTATCCGGATCAGCCAGCCAGTTATGCGCTAATTGCGTAAGGCCCATACCGTAGAGAATACGGTTTATAATATTCGCGCCATCTATGTCATTGATAATAAAACGCCAGACCATTCCTACGACAATCTCGGAAAGTATGGGTGGTATAAAAAAGACCATGCGGTAGAAATTTTTAAGGCGGATCTGGCGGTCACAGGCTAAAGCCAGAAGGAATGCCAGGGCATTCTGAAAAGTCAGCGCAATCAGAGTGATGTAACCGGCATTGCGCATCGCCTGCCACCAGTTTGAATCTTGAAAGATAATCTCCTTAAAATTTGCCAGGGCGATAAAAGTTCTGGCAGGCATGATCCCGTCCCAGTCAGATAAGCTTAAGCCAAAGACCCAGATAAAAGGAATAATATAAAAAACAGCAAATATCAATACCGCCGGAAGAATAAATATATAGTTCTCTAATGTCGATCTGATCTTCATATGTCAGTTTGCCTGTTTGTCAGTTTGCCTGTTGCCTGTTATTCTTTTACAGCTATTGACTTTCGCATAAGTAATGGAATGAATCTATCTTGTCCATGGTAAATCGGACGCATAGATACAAGACCAAAGAAGTTTCTGTG
>JAFGUY010000085.1 GCA_016938245.1 Candidatus Omnitrophota bacterium
AGATAAAAAAGGCAAGGAGAACAAAAGTTTAGGAATAATTCTATGGCGGATGTTTTTTAAAAACCTAATACTTCAGCAATCTCAGCATTTTGCCTTGACAAGGGCAGCTTATGTGGTATACTTATAAAAATTAAAGATAACCTTTAAGCCCTGCCCATGAGAGGCAGGCAAGGTGGAGAATAAGATGCAACCGGAAATGAAAAATATACTAATCCCTTGGTAGAAAAACCAAGGGTATTTTTTTACCCAAAAACCCATGGAAGAAAAAGCAAAAATATTAGATAAAGAGGCAGTAGCCCGTGCAATTACGCGTATTGCCCATGAGATATTAGAAAAGAATAAAGGGACAGAGGCCCTTTGTTTAGTGGGTATTCGTAACCGCGGAGTTTATTTGGCTAAGCGTTTAGCTAATTCTATCAAAAACATCGAAGGGATAGAGGTTTTAACCGGAGCATTGGATATAACTTTATACCGTGATGACCTTGCATTAGCCTCGGGCCAGCCATTGGTACGCAAGACCGAGATAGACTTCGATATTAATAACAAAATACTTGTTTTAGTTGATGATGTTCTTTATACAGGACGCACTATAAGAGCTGCCTTAGATGCTTTGATAGATTTTGGAAGGCCAAAGTCAATACAGCTTGCAGTTTTGGTTGACCGCGGGCATAGGGAGCTTCCTATACGCGCAGATTATTCGGGCAAGAATATCCCGACATCCAAGAATGAGTCTGTAGAGGTGCATTTACAGGAGAGAGACGGGATTGATGAGGTAACCATAGTTGATAAAAAAGATTAAAAGATAAACTATGTGGGCAAAAAAAGATCTATTAGGTTTGGAAGAGCTAAGCAGAGAAGAAATCGAGCTGATTTTATCCACTGCCGAATCATTTAAAGAAGTATCCAGCCGGGAAATTAAAAAAGTTCCTGCTCTGCGCGGCAAGACCGTAGTAAACCTTTTTTATGAGCCTTCAACGCGCACGCGCGTATCGTTTGAGGTTGCTGCTAAAAGGCTTTCTGCAGATGTAATTAATATTGCCACAGAGACCTCAAGCGTAAAAAAGGGAGAGACCTTAATCGATACTGGAAGAAATATCGAAGCCCTAAAAGCTGATATTATAGTTATACGGCATGATGCCTCGGGTGCCGCAGCCATGCTTGCCAGGCATCTTAATATAAGTGTAGTTAATGCCGGGGATGGATGGCATGAACACCCCACACAGGCGCTACTTGACATTTTTACACTAAAAGAGAAATTAGGCAGGATTGAAGGGTTAAATGTAAGCATAGTAGGGGATATAGTACATTCGCGGGTTGCCCGCTCAAATGCCTGGGGTTTGACTAAATTAGGGGCTAAAGTTATTGTTTGCGCGCCTAAGCTGCTTATCCCTCCGGGGATTGAAGAGATCGGCGTAAAGGTAACTAATGATATAGATGAGGCGCTTAAAAATGCCGATTGCGTGAATGTCTTACGTATGCAGTTTGAGCGCGACGGGCCCAGTGCCTTTCCTAACCAACTAGCGTATTTTAAAGAATTCGGGATTACCGGCGAGCGGCTTAAGAAAGCTAAAAAAAATATCGTGGTTATGCATCCCGGGCCGATAAACCGCGGGATTGAAATGTCCAGTGATGTAGCAGGCGGAGTTAATTCCGTGACATTAGAGCAGGTTACTAACGGAATTGCTGTGCGTATGGCGGTTCTATACTTGGTGGATCAGGCAAGAGATGGAAAAGAAAAGCATACTGGTTAAAGATGGCAGGGTTATCGACCCGGCGAATAGTCTCGACGAAGTTTTAAATATTCTTATTACAGATGGCAAAATAGCCAAAGTCGGAAAGAATATTAAAAACAGTTCAGAAATAATTGATGCTAAAGGAAAAATTGTCATACCCGGCTTGGTTGATATGCATGTGCACTTAAGAGAACCGGGTAGAGAAGATAAAGAGACAGTCTGTTCAGGGACAAAAGCTGCTCTTTATGGCGGGGTAACCAGCCTTTTGGCCATGCCAAATACTTACCCGGCGATAGACTCTCCTGAAAACGCCAGAATTCTTAAAGAGATAATACGCAAAAGTGCTAAATGCAATGTTTTTATCTGCGGAGCAATCACTAAAGAAAGATGCGGCACAGAGCCGACAGATACTAAAGGCCTTAAAAAAGAAGGAGCAATTGCTATCTCTGACGACGGAGCTTCTGTGGAATCAGAAGAGATTATGCTGAGCGCTTTAAAGCGCGCTAAAGAAGAAGGCCTGCTTACTATTTGCCACTCTGAAGATAAAGCGCTTTCAAAGGGAGGAGTAGTAAATTTAGGTTTTACTTCTACGCGTATGGGCTTAAGGGGGATATCTAAAGAGTCAGAATATAAAAGGGTAGCGCGCGATATTGAGCTGGCAGAGAGGGCCGCAACAAAAGTCCATATCGCCCATGTAAGCTGTCTTGAGTCAGTAGAGATTATCGCCAAAGCCAAGAAGAAAAAAATACCGGTTACCTGCGAAACTGCCCCACATTATTTTGCTTTGAACGAAGAAACGGTTTTAAGGTATGATACTAATTTTAAGATGAACCCTCCTTTGCGCGGAAAAGCTGATATGCAGGCAATCAGAGAAGCTTTAAGAGACGGAATAATTGACGTAATTGCTTCAGATCATGCTCCGCATACCGAGAACGAAAAGGATATTGAATTTGAACGTGCAGAATTCGGGGTAACCGGGTTAGAAACAGAATTATCTGTAGCCATGACTGAATTAGTAGCCAATGGTTTTTTGGATTGGCCTGGATTAGTAAAGAAAATGAGCCTTAATCCCGCTATAATTTTAGGAATTCCCAGAGGCACATTAAAGCCCGGGAGTTTCGCGGACATAGTAATTATTGACCCCGGGAAAGAATGGGTAGTTGATAGAGAAAAATTTATTTCTAAATCTCAGAACAATGCTTTTATAGGCAAGAAACTTAAAGGTAAAGCCGAATATACGGTTTGTAACGGAAAAGTTTACGCATGGAATTCATAGCTGATTTTCATATCCATTCCAAATACTCCCGCGCAACCAGCCGCGATATGGATATTAAGCATTTAGGCGAGTGGGCAAAGCTAAAAGGGATTACCCTGATGGGCACCGGAGATTTCACCCATCATTTGTGGCTGGAAGAATTAAAGTATAATTTAGAAGATTGTGCAAACGGCCTGTATAAATATAACGGCATTTATTTTATTCTTACCTCTGAGATAAGCAGTATTTATTCTAAGGGGGGCAAGGGGTATCGTATTCATAATCTTATTTTTGCTCCTTCTTTTGCCGTCGTAGACAAGATTAATAATGCCCTTTTTCGCCGGGGGGTAAATTTATCCAGCGACGGCCGGCCGATTATTGGCTTGGATGCCGCGGAGCTTGCGCGGATTGTATTTGATATTGATGAAAACTGTATGATTGTGCCCGGGCACATCTGGACTCCCTGGTTCTCTTTGTTTGGTTCTATGTCCGGGTTTGACCGGATTGAAGATTGTTTTGAAGAGCAGACGCCAAAGATATTTGCGCTAGAGACCGGCCTTTCTTCGGATCCGGCAATGAACTGGAGACTATCGGCATTAGATAAATTTACGCTTATATCTAATAGCGATGCGCACTCTCCGCAAAAAATCGGGAGAGAGGCAAATGTATTTAATTGTGAGCTGGATTATAAAACTATACGCGGGGTATTAAAAACCAAAGATAAGAAAAGATTTCTATATACAATAGAGTTTTTTCCCGAAGAAGGCAAATACCACTATGACGGCCACAGGCTTTGCGGGGTAAGGTGGTCTCCTAAGGAAACAAGGGAACATAACGGAAAGTGCTCCAAGTGCGGTAAGCCGGTTACTGTAGGAGTAGTTAACCGCGTAGAGAAATTGGCAGACAGGCCCGAAGGTTTTAAGCCGGAAGACGCCATACCATTTAAAAGTTTTATCCCTTTAGATGAAATAATTGCCGATGCCAAAGGCGTAGGTAAGGGATCTGTCGGGGTAGGGAGGGATTATCTAAGCTACCTGGCGAAGTTCGGGACAGAATTTGAGATACTGATGCGCGCGTCAAGAGAGGATTTATTAAAAGGCCTGCCGCCGAAAGTTGCCGCGGGGGTTTTAAGGGTACGCGAGGGCAAGGTTAATATCAAGGCTGGTTTTGACGGAGAATACGGCACGATTTCTATATTTGACGAAGGCGAAAACCAAACCAAGAGCGAAGAGCAATTAAGCTTGTTTTAAGACAGACATACGCGCCTGTGGCCCAATGGATAGGGCGCTAGCCTCCGAAGCTAGATGTGACAGTTCGATTCTGTCCAGGCGCAAAGCATTAGGATTTACGGGTCCTGTCACGGGGCGCCTCTTGCGCTATACGCGCTTCGAGGCATCCCCGCGCGCCACCCGTAAATCCTATAAA